>NZ_JAKKFE010000009.1:0-191315 GCF_022230935.1 Micromonospora hortensis | reverse complement strand
CTGTCCTGCGGCACCGGTGCCTGCGCGGTGGGTGCCGTGGCGCTGCGCGACGCCGGGCGAAACACCGGCGTGGTCGCGGTCGACGTGCCCGGAGGCCGCCTCACGGTGACGGTCACCGCCGACTCCTGCTGGCTCTCCGGCCCCGCCGTCCTGGTGGCCACCGGCGAGCTGAACCCAACAGCGCTCCGCCCCTAACAGCCCCCCCCCCCCCGCGCCCCACCCCCACCCCCACCCCCCACCCGTGTTGATCAAGAGGTTTGCGTCAGGTTTCGCGTACTTCCTGACGCAAACCTCTTGATCAACGGCGCGGTCGGTGGGGGTGGCCGTTGGCGCGTTACGGGGTGGCGCTGGCGCTTGCCGCGATCTCGGGGAGGTCGGCGGGGCCGGGGTCGGCGGCCGGGAGCGGGCTCGGGTTGTGCGCGGCGGCGCGCACGGCGGCGGCGACCGCCGGGGCGACCCGGGAGTCGAACACGCTCGGCACGATCACCGTCGGGTTGATCTTCTCTTCGCCGACCACGTCCGCGATGGCCCGGGCGGCCGCGAGGGCCATCTCCTCGGTGAACTCCTCGGCGTGCGCGTCCAGCATGCCGCGGAACACCCCGGGGAACGCGAGCACGTTGTTGATCTGGTTCGGCTGGTCCGAGCGGCCGGTAGCGACCACTGCGGCGTGCTTGCGCGCCTCCCGTGGGTCGACCTCCGGGTCGGGGTTGGCCAGGGCGAAGACGATCGAGTCCTTCGCCATCTGCGCGATGTCGTCGCCGGTGAGCAGGTTCGGCGCGCTGACCCCGATGAACACGTCGGCGCCACGGATGGCACCGGGCAGGTCGCCCGAGTAGTTCTCCTTGTTGGTGTTCTCCGCCAGCCACTGCCACGCCGAGTTGAGCCCGGTCAGCCCACGGTGCAGGGCACCCTCCCGGTCGCACGCGATGATGTCGCCGACGCCCTGGCGCAGCAGCAGCTTCATGATCGCGGTGCCGGCCGCGCCGGCTCCGGAGACGACCACCCGGACGTCCTCGAGCCGCTTGCCCACCACCCGCAGCGCGTTGGTCAGCGCGGCCAGCACGCAGATCGCGGTGCCGTGCTGATCGTCGTGGAAGACCGGGATGTCCAGCGCCTCGCGCAGCCGGGCCTCGATCTCGAAGCAGCGCGGCGCGGCGATGTCCTCCAGGTTGATGCCGCCGTAGGCCGGCGCGATCGCCTTGACGATCTGCACGATCTCGTCGGTGTCCTGGGTGTCCAGCACCACCGGCCAGGCGTCCACCCCGCCGAAACGCTTGAACAGCGCGGCCTTGCCCTCCATCACCGGCAGCGACGCGGCCGGCCCGAGGTTGCCCAGGCCGAGCACCGCCGAGCCGTCGCTGACCACAGCGACGGTGTTGCGCTTGATGGTCAGTCGCCGGGCGTCGGCCGGGTTCTCGGCGATCGCCATGCAGACCCGGGCCACCCCCGGGGTGTACGCGCGCGACAGCTCGTCGCGGTTGCGCAGCGCGACCTTTGAGGTCACCTCGATCTTGCCGCCAAGGTGCAGCAGGAACGTCCGGTCCGACACCTTGCGGACGTCCACGCCATCCAGCGCGGTCAGCGCGTCGACCACCTGGTCGGCGTGCCCGGCGTCGGCGGTGTCGCAGGTCAGGTCGACGATCACGTGGGTCGGGTCCGAGTCCACCACGTCCAGCGCCGTGACGATCGCCCCGGCCTCGCCGACGGAGGTGGTGAGTCGGCCGATCGAGGAGGCGTCCGCGGTCACGGCGATCCGGATGGTGATCGAAAATCCGGCGCTGGGCAGTCGGGTGATGGCCACGGGATCCCTCCGTAACGGCTGTGCGGCCGTTCGGCCGCCGCCCGCATTTCTACCGGGTTGTCGCGGCCGACCAGCATTCGCCCCCACTTTTGGCGACCTTCACCATGGGCATATAGCAGGTGCGTTCGGCGTTGTGTCATGTCAGGATTACGTTCTACTTATCAAAACGGACAGGAGAACCGCTTGCGAGACCAGGAGAGCTTTGTCCCCGTCGAGGACGAGCTCGACGACGTCACCACCGGCGAGATGGAGCTGTCGGAGCGGCAGTCCCTCCGACGCGTCCCGGGCCTGTCAACCGAGCTCACCGACGTCACCGAGGTGGAATACCGCCAGCTGCGGCTGGAGCGGGTCGTCCTGGTGGGCGTCTGGACCGAAGGCACTGTCACCGACGCGGAAAACTCGTTGACCGAGCTCGCCGCGCTGGCCGAGACCGCCGGTTCGCAGGTGCTCGAAGGGCTCATCCAACGTCGTACCCGACCCGACCCGGCCACGTACATCGGCCGTGGCAAGGTCGACGACCTTGGCGCGGTGGTGCTTTCCACCGGCGCCGACACGGTCATCTGTGACGGTGAGCTGTCCCCGTCGCAGCTGCGCAACCTGGAGCAGCGCACCAAGGTCAAGGTCGTCGACCGCACCGCGCTGATCCTCGACATCTTCGCCCAGCACGCCAAGAGCAAGGAAGGTAAGGCGCAGGTCGAGCTGGCCCAGCTCCAATACCTGCTGCCCCGACTGCGCGGTTGGGGTGAGACGCTCTCCCGGCAGACCGGTGGTTCCGGCCGCGGTGGGGGCGCCGGTGGCGGTGTGGGTGTTCGTGGTCCCGGTGAGACCAAGCTGGAGACCGACCGGCGGCGGATCCGTCACCGCATCTCCCGGCTGCGTCGTGAGATCAAGAGCATGAAGACGGTCCGCGTGACCAAGCGTGCCCGGCGTTCCCGCAACTCCGTTCCCGCGGTCGCCATCGCCGGCTACACCAACGCCGGCAAGTCCAGCCTGCTCAACCGGCTGACCGGCGCGGGCGTGCTGGTGGAGAACGCGCTGTTCGCCACGCTGGACCCGACGACCCGCAAGGCCACCACCTCGGACGGGCGGCTCTACACCCTCTCCGACACCGTCGGCTTCGTCCGACACCTCCCGCACCAGATCGTCGAGGCGTTCCGTTCGACGCTGGAGGAGGTCGCGGAGGCGGATCTGGTGGTGCACGTCGTGGACGGCACCCACCCGGATCCGGAGGAGCAGGTCCGGGCGGTCCACGCGGTGCTTGCCGAGGTCAGCGCGGACCGGCTTCCCGAGCTGTTGGTGGTCAACAAGACCGACGCGGCCGACGAGGACACTCTGCTGCGGCTCAAGCGGCTCTGGCCGGACGCGATCTTCGTGTCCGCGCACTCGGGGCGCGGCATGGACGAGCTGCGCGCGGCGATCGAGGAGCGGCTACCGAGTCCGGCCGTGGAGGTCCGGGCCGTGCTGCCGTACGACCGGGGTGACCTGGTCGCTCGGGCGCACCGCACTGGTGAGGTGCTCAGCACGTCGCACCTGCCGGAGGGCACTCTGCTGCACGTCCGCGTCGGCGCGGAGCTTGCGGCGGAGCTGACGGCCTTCGACGTGGAGCGGCAGGGGCAGGCGGCCGGCAGCCGGTCCTGAGCGGCCACGGCGTCATCCACCGGAAACGCGCGGCATGCGACACTGGCCGAATGCGCCGCGTTGTTTCCTCGGTCACGGTTGCCCTCGGCCTGCTCGGGGCAACCGTGGCGCTCGCCGGAGTCGCCGCAGCGGCTCCCGCCCCTGGGGCGTCCGGGCCGCCCGCAGCGAACCCTGGCCAGAAGCGATGCACGATCGCCGACGAGCGCCTACGGGAGCTGTCCGGGCTGGTGGCCACCAAGAGTGGCTACATCGTCATCAACGACGGCACCGACGTCGCGGCGCGCAAGCGTGTGTTCTTCCTCGACAGCAAGTGCAAGATCTCGAAGGAGCCGGTCCGCTACTCGGGGCAGGGTCCGTTCGACACCGAGGATCTCGCCCTGTCCAAGGACGGCCGCACCCTCTGGATCGCCGACACCGGTGACAACCCCGACTCGAAGGAGCGCCGCAGCCGCGTCGCACTCTGGTCGATGCCGGTCACCGGCGCCAAGCAGCCGACGCTGCACCGGCTCTCCTACCCGGAGGCCAAACCGCACGACGCTGAGGCGTTGCTCATCGGCGACGACGGAAAACCGCTGATCATCACCAAGGTGACCAGTGGCAAGGCCGAGATCTACACGCCGTCGGCGGCCCTCAAGAGCGGCGACACCGACCCGGTGCCGATGCGTAAGGCCGGCGAGCTCACGCTGCCGAAGACCCAGACGGAGAACACCCTCAACACGTTCGGCCGGATTGCCATCACCGGCGCATCGAGGGCACCGGACGGCTCCCGGGTGGTTCTGCGCACGTACGCGGACGCCTTCGAGTTCGACGTGACCGGTGGCGACATCGTGGGCGCGCTCACCACCGGCAAGCCGCGGGTGACGCCGCTGGCCGACCCGTTCGGCGAGGCCATCAGCTACACCTCGGACGGAAAGTCGTTCCTCACCGTCTCCGACGCGGGCCGGTTCACCGAAGACGAGCCGGTCGACATCCTCGGCTACACCCCGTCCACGTCGACCGCCGCGCCGCTGAGTGCCGAGGACGGCGGCAAGCCGGCCGCCTCGAAGTCCTGGACCGACGGGCTGAGCCTCGACGACATCACGTACCTGGTCGGGGCGGTCGGGCTGATCGGCCTTCTGCTGGTCGCCGCCGGAATCTTCGGCATCGTTCGCGCCCGCCGTCGGCCGCCGACCGCTGACGAGTCCGACCCGTCGGAGCCGGACGGTGAACCGTTCGGCCCGCGCGCCGGCCGCGCCGTTGACGGGTTCCCGGCCGACGACGACCGCAGGCGTGGTGTCTACGGGGGTGGCGCGCCGGCCGGCGGCGCGGTCTACGGCGGCGGTGCGGGTCGCGGTGGCCCGGCCCCGGCGGGTGGTGCGGCTCGTGGCGGCCCGGCCCCGGCGGGTGGTGCCGTGTACGGCGGCGGCGGCGGCCGGCCGCCCTCGGCTGACGGCGGCTACGGTGCGGCGCGACCGGACGGCGGCGGTCCAGGCGTTTACGGCGGTGGCGGTCGTCCCCCGGCTGGTGGCGGTGGTCGTCCCCCGGCTGGTGGCGGTGGTCGTCCCCCGGCCAGTGGTGGCGGTCGTCCCCCGGCTGGTGGTGGCGGTCGTCCCCCGGCCAGTGGTGGCGGTCGTCCGCAGGGCGGTGGTGGCCGTCCTGGCGGTGGCGTCTACGGCGGCGACGGCGGTCAGCCCGGTCGCGCGGAGCCGCCCCGGCGCGGAGGGCAGGAGCCCGACCACCGTGGCCAGCGGCCCGGCCGCCGACGTGACGACGACGCGCCTGTGGACCCGTACGGGCAGTATCCCGGGGGCGGTCGCGGTCCCCGAGGCGACCGTTACTGATCGACGTTGAGGCGCTCACCCGCCCTGACGAGTGGTGCGGGTGAGCGCCGTCGGCACCCACCCGCCAAGGTCAGATCCGGCGTAGCACCGCCACGACCCGGCCCATGATGGTGGCGTCATCGCCGGGGATCGGATCGAAGGCCGGGTTCTGCGGCATCAGCCAGACGTGCCCGTCGCGCCGCCGGTAGGTCTTCACTGTCGCCTCGCCGTCGAGCATGGCGGCCACGATCTCGCCCGAGTCGGCGGTCGGCTGCTGCCGGACGACCACCCAGTCGCCGTCGCAGATCGCCGCGTCGAGCATTGAGTCGCCCTTGACCTGGAGCATGAAGACCTCGCCCTCACCCACCAGTTCGCGGGGGAGCGGGAAGATGTCCTCCACTGCCTGCTCGGCGAGGATCGGCCCGCCGGCGGCGATCCGGCCGAGCATCGGCACGTACGCCGGGGTGGGCCGCTGTGCCCTCGACAGCTCGTCGTCGATCGCCTCGCTGGGGGCGCGGACGTCCACCGCGCGCGGCCGGTTCGGGTCGCGGCGCAGGAAGCCCTTCTTCTCCAGCTCCTTGAGCTGGTAGGCGACGCTGGACGGCGACACCAGGCCGACCGCCTCGCCGATCTCGCGGACGCTCGGCGGGTAGCCGTGACGTTCCACCCAGTTGCGGATGAACTCCAGGATGCGCCGTTGCCGGGCGGTCAGGTCAACCGTCGCCGGGTCGGGGAAGGCGCTGACCACCGGGGTGACCGGACGCACGGCGGGCTGACCCGTCCGGCTGCGCGCGGCGCTGCGGCGTCGGGTGGCCGGCGGGCCCGCCTCGGTGATCTGCTGCGGGCTCTTCGGCCGGCTGGCCCGGTCCTCGGTCACGTCCGTCCTCCCTGGTCGGCGCTGGGTGCCTCGTCGGCTCGTGGTGCGTGCGGTGGTGCCACGTTGTTCATGACCGTATAGGTGAGATCAGTCATTTTCAAACATCTGTACGACCTCTCACCGGCGTGTCGGGGTGAAAAAGCGCTCCGGTCGTACGGATGTTCTGATAAATGGTACGTCAGGTAGCACTGGTGTTCGATCCTGGATCATTTTCCGGCCGTGTTCGGCCGGTTGGCCGGTAACCCGAGCGGCATCGTGACGTTGGGTCTTCGGGTGTTGTGCGGTGCGTGGGTGACCGGTTGGTCCGTGACGCGCCGGACACGCCGGCCAACTTGACCCGGCTTCCGCAGCGACATACGGTCGTACCCCTAGATGTAGTAGTGACACGGGCGTAAGTTGCCTACAGGTTGGGTCTGACTACCGACCGCACTCCCGTAACGTCGATCACGGCGGGCGTCATCCGAGGATGGCACCGTCGTGGTGAGTCGTGCCCGGGGGTGTGTTCCGGTGTGCTCGCGGTTGATCATTATTTGGAGGTGGGCGATGCGGTGTCCGTACTGCCGGCACGCTGACTCCCGGGTGGTCGACTCGCGGGAGGCCGACGACGGCCAGCTCATCCGACGGCGGCGGTCCTGCCCGGAGTGCGGCAAGCGGTTCACCACCGTCGAGGAGGCGGTCCTCGCGGTCGTCAAGCGCAGCGGGGTGACCGAGCCGTTCAGTCGCACGAAGATCATCGGCGGGGTGCGTAAGGCGTGCCAGGGCCGGCCGGTGGACGACGACTCGCTCGCGCTGCTCGCGCAGCGGGTGGAGGAGACGGTCCGGGCCAAGGGGGCCGCCGAGATCCCCAGCCACGACGTGGGCCTGGCGATCCTGGGTCCGCTACGCGACCTGGACGAGATCGCCTACCTGCGGTTCGCCAGCGTCTACCGCTCGTTCGACTCGCTCGCCGACTTCGAGCGCGAGATCGAGACGTTGCGGGCCGCGGCGCGAGCCCGGGAGCAGGGCCGGGCCGATGCGGTTGAGGCCGCCGGCCGTACCAGCTGAGACTTCACGGTTTTTCAAGAGATTGGGACGCGCGGTGGGTGACCGCGCAGACGAGGGGGGCGACGGCGTGACTACTAGCCGTTCACGAAGCAAGGCAGGCGCGGGGCTGAAGATCGAGCGGGTGTGGACGACCGAGGGGGTCCACCCGTACGACGAGGTCTCCTGGGAGCGCCGTGACGTCGTGATGACGAACTGGCGGGACGGCTCGATCAACTTCGAGCAGCGTGGGGTGGAGTTCCCGGAGTCGTGGAGCGTCAACGCGGCGAACATCGTGACCACCAAGTACTTCCGGGGAGCGGTGGGGACCCCGGAGCGGGAGTGGTCGCTCAGGCAGTTGATCGACCGGGTGGTCACCACCTACCGCACCGCGGGTGAGGAGTACGGCTACTTCGCCAGCCCGGCCGACGCCGAGGTGTTCGCGCACGAGCTGACCTGGATGCTGCTGAACCAGGTGTTCAGCTTCAACTCGCCGGTCTGGTTCAACGTCGGCACGCCGTCGCCGCAGCAGGTCAGTGCCTGCTTCATCCTGGCCGTCGACGACTCGATGGACTCGATCCTCGACTGGTACAAGGAGGAGGGGCTGATCTTCAAGGGCGGCTCCGGCTCCGGGGTCAACCTGTCGCGGATCCGCTCGTCCCGTGAGCTGCTCTCCTCCGGCGGCAACGCCTCCGGCCCGGTCAGCTTCATGCGCGGCGCGGACGCCTCCGCCGGCACCATCAAGTCCGGCGGCGCGACCCGCCGGGCGGCCAAGATGGTCATCATCGACGTCGACCACCCGGACATTCAGGAGTTCGTTGTCACGAAGGCGCGCGAGGAGGACAAGATCCGCGCGCTGCGTGATGCCGGGTTCGACATGGACCTCGGTGGCTCCGACATCGTCAGCGTGCAGTACCAGAACGCCAACAACTCGGTCCGGGTCTCCGACGAGTTCATGTCGGCGGTCGAGAACGGCAAGGGCTTCGACCTGCGGGGCCGGCTGGACGGCTCGGTGATCGAGACCGTCGACGCCAAGAACCTGTTCCGCTCCATCTCCCAGGCAGCCTGGGAGTGCGCCGACCCCGGTCTGCAGTACGACGACACGATCAACGACTGGCACACCTGCCCGGAGACCGGGCGGATCACCGCGTCGAACCCGTGCTCGGAGTACCTGCACCTGGACAACTCCTCGTGCAACCTGGCCTCGCTCAACCTGATGAAGTTCCTCCGCGCCGACGGTGGCTTCGAGGTGGAGAAGTTCGTCAAGTCCGTCGAGTTCGTCATCACCGCGATGGACATCTCGATCTGCTTCGCGGACTTCCCGACCGAGAAGATCGGTGAGACGTCCCGCGCCTACCGGCAGCTCGGCATCGGCTACGCCAACCTGGGCGCCCTGCTGATGGCGACCGGCCTGCCGTACGACTCGGACCAGGGCCGCTCGGTCGCCGCGTCGATCACGTCCCTGATGACCGGCACCGCCTACCGCCGTTCGGCCGAGCTGGCCGGCGTCGTCGGCCCGTACGACGGCTACGCCCGCAACGCCGAGCCGCACAAGCGGGTCATGCGTAAGCACGCCGCGGCCAACGACGAGATCAAGCCGACCAGTCCGGTGGCCACCGCGATCGTCCGCGAGGCGACCAAGCAGTGGACCCAGGGCAACAAGATCGGTGATAAGAACGGTTGGCGCAACGCGCAGGCGAGCGTCCTCGCCCCGACCGGCACGATCGGCTTCATGATGGACTGCGACACGACCGGCGTGGAGCCGGACCTGGCGCTGGTCAAGTTCAAGAAGCTGGTCGGCGGCGGCTCGATGCAGATCGTCAACCAGACGGTGCCGCGGGCCCTGCGCAGCCTCGGCTACCCCGAGGAGCAGGTCGAGGCGATCGTCGAGCACATCGCCGACCACGGCCACGTGGTGGACGCCCCCGGCCTCAAGCCGGAGCACTACCCGGTCTTCGACTGCGCCATGGGGGAGCGGACGATCGCCCCGATGGGTCACGTGCGGATGATGGCGGCCATCCAGCCGTTCGTCTCCGGCGCCATCTCCAAGACGGTCAACATGCCGGAGGCGGCCACCGTCGAGGACGTCGAGAAGATCTACTTCGAGGGCTGGAAGCTCGGCCTCAAGGCGCTGGCGATCTATCGGGACAACTGCAAGGTCGGCCAGCCGCTCTCGGTGGCCAAGTCGAACAAGGCCACCGAGCCGGCCGCCGTCGAGACCGCAGCGGCCGCGCCGGCCGCTGTCGAGAAGGTCATCGAGTACCGGCCGGTGCGTAAGCGCCTGCCGAAGAAGCGCCCGTCCGAGACGGTCAGCTTCTCCGTTGGTGGCGCCGAGGGCTACCTGACCGCGTCGTCCTACCCGGACGACGGCCTCGGTGAGGTCTTCCTGAAGATGTCCAAGCAGGGCTCGACCCTGGCCGGCGTGATGGACGCCTTCTCGGTGGCCATCAGCATCGGCCTCCAGTACGGCGTGCCGCTGGAGACGTTCGTCAGCAAGTTCACCAACATGCGCTTCGAGCCGGCCGGTATGACCGACGACCCGGACGTGCGGATGGCGGCCTCGGTGATGGACTACATCTTCCGTCGCCTGGCGCTGGACTTCCTGCCCTACGAGCGTCGCGCCGAGCTGGGCATCTTCACCGCCACGGAGCGGGCCGCGCAGCTGCGGGCCGAGGCCGACGCGGAGGCTGCCGGCGTCACCGGCGCCGAGCTCACCGCGATGGCGTCGTCCGCGCCGGTGGCGACCCCGGCCAAGCCGGAGGCTGTCGCCCAGCCGGCCCAGGAGATGGCCGACGTGGCCGCCGCCAAGCCGGCTCCGAGCGTGGGCTCCAGCACCGAACTGCTGGAGGCCGTGATCGGCAAGGCCGCCGACGCGCCGCTCTGCTTCACCTGCGGTACGAAGATGCGCCCCGCCGGTAGCTGCTACGTCTGCGAGGGCTGCGGCTCCACCAGCGGCTGCAGCTGACGTACGCGAAACGCGGCGCTGCCCCGGCTCCCTCGTGGGAGTCGGGGCAGCGCCGTTTCCGGGTCCTCTGGAGGTTCGCGCGGGAGGGCATGTTGTCGTTGGCCGTGATGCCTGTGAGTCATCTTGATGACTCACAGGCATCACGCTCGTCAGGGTGTTGCGCGGTGGGCTGCCAGGCGGGCCATCGGCTCAGGGAAGCCGGGACGGCGGGTGATCTAGCTTGCTCGCTCGGCGGCGCGCACCGCATTGCGGAACAGCATCGCGACGGTGGTCGGACCGACCCCGCCGACCCGGGGCGTGATGGCGCCGGCGACCTCGGCGCACGCTTCGTCCACGTCCGGTAGGAGGCGCCGGCCTTCGTAGCGGACGCCGGCGCCGATGACGACGGCGCCGGGCTTGACGTGCTCAGGCCCCACGATCCCGGGTACGCCGGCGGCGGCCACGAGGATGTCGGCGCGGCGGGTGTAGCGGGCCCAGTCGGGCACACCTGTGTGGACGACGGTGACGGCGGCGTTGGCGGTCGGGCGCTTCTGAGCGAGCAGCATGGCCAGGGGGCGGCCCAGGGTGGCGCCGCGGCCGAGGATGACGACCTCACGACCGGCGACGGGGATCTCGTAGTAGGCCAGCAGGGCTTCGATGCCGGCGGGAGTGCACGGCAGCGGGCCGGGCAGGCCGACGGCGAGACGCCCCATGTTCAGCGGATGCATGCCGTCGACGTCCTTGTCCGGATCGATGGTCAGCAACGCCGCGTCGTAGTCCAGGTGCCCCGGAACGGGGTACTGCACGAGCAGCCCGTGTACGGCCGGATCGTTGTTGAATCGGGCAATGGTCTGGTGTAGCTCGGCCTGGGTGGCGGTGGCCGGCAGATGCACGTGCGGGGACGCGAACCCGAGCGCGGCAGCCTGACGTTGCTTGATGGCGATGTAGCCGGCGCTGGCGTCGTCGTCACCGACGAGGATGGTGGCGAGGCTCGGTGTGATCCCGCGGTTGCGCAGGCGGGCGGCTGCGTCGGCGGTCTCGGCCAGGACGGCTTCGGCGACGGGTGCACCCGGCAGCAGGCGGGCCGTGCCCGACGGGGTGTGCTGTTCTGTGGATTCGCTGGTCGTGGTCATGATGGTTCCTCGACGCAGGCGCCCAGGCGGTCGACGCCCGCGAGAGGCTCCCCGATGGTTCCACCATCCCCGTGCCGCCAGTCGCCGGTGGTTCGATGATGCCGCATCACCAGGGCGGTTGCCCAATTGGACCAGCAGTGCCGCCGTCAGCGCCGGGCAGGCTCACGCCGGGGGCATGGTGCCGGTCGGCGGTATACCTCAGAGGCATAAATATGCCTCTGAGGTATACCGCTCTTCGGGGTTGGTGCCGTCGACAGGGCCGGGTGGGCTCAATCAGTTGGCAGGAGCGGGCGCATGAACGTTCGCTCGTACCGCACGACACAACCCGAGCTTTCGCGGATGCTGTCAGCCGCGACGAACTCCGGGTCATTGCCGAACCGTGCGCGGTAACGCTCGTACGCTGCCAGGCTCTCGAAGCTGAACAGCGCCTCGGCCTTGTCGCTGGCGCCCTCGGCGGGCAGGAAGTAGCCGTGGTGCACACCACCGTGCTTGGTCACCAGCCGCATCCATGCTCGGGCGAAGTCTTCGAACGCGTCGATCTGCGCGGGGTCGATGGTGTAGTGGAGGACACAGGTGATCATGGCGTCACCCTACGGACCGGATTGTTCGGTAACACCCGCGCTCCGGCTTACGAAGAAGGGGTGTGAAGGCTACGAGGGAGGACGGCCTGTGAGTGAGCCGAGCCGAGCCGACGACGACATTTCCGGCATCGGAACCGATCCGGTGGCCTTCGAGGTCTTCTACCGGCGGCACCTGGAGGCCGTGGGCCGGTTCGTGGCGCGGCGGGTCGACGACCCACACCTCGCCGCCGACCTCACCGCCGACGTGTTCCTGGCGGTGATCGAGTCGGCGGCCGGGTACCGACCGGACCGGGGTAGCCAGATCGGCTGGCTGTACGGGGTGGCCCGCAACGTCATCGGCGACGAGCGGCGTCGGGCGGCCCAACGGCTGCGGGTGACCGGACGGCTGGCCGGACGACGGGACCTGGGCCCCGACGACATCGCCCGGATCGAGGAGCGGATCGACGCCGAGTCGGCGGCCCGCCGCACCCATCGGGCACTGAGCGAGCTGCCCGAGGGCACCCGGACGCTCGTCGAACTCGTCGCCGTGGACGGCCTCACCGTCGCGGAGGCGGCGACGGTGCTCGGGATGTCACCGGTCGCCGCTCGGGTCCGCCTGCATCGTGCCCGCCGCGTCGTCCGCGCCGTGCTCGCCCGCCCGGTCACCACCCTCGCCTGATGAGACGGAGATGACGATGAACGAGACCGAACGGTCGCCGCAGGGTTTCGAGGAGCAGCTCCTCAGGGATCTGACCGCACACGTCGCCCAGCGGGCCGAGATGGCGTCGGCGGCCCGTCTCGCCGGACGGCGTACCCGGTTTCTGCGCGGTTGGCGCCTTGCCGGAGCGTTCGGGCTGGCGGTCGCGCTGACCGCCGGTGCGCTGGTGGTGCAGACGGTCAGGGTGGGCGACCAGCCGCCGCCGACGGCCAGCGCGTCGGAGATCTTCCATCTGGCCGCCGACGCGGCCCGGCAGCAGCCGGAACTCACCGCCCGACCCGATCAGTACGTCTTCACGGAATCCCTGGCGACAATCCGGGACCTGCCGGACAGCGGCCCTTACCAGACCATTCGGAACCAACTGTGGGAGTCGGCCGGCGGGGTCGCGTACACGCAGGGACGTTACCGACCGGAGACCGATCCGAACGGGTGGGGCGAGCTGACGGTGCTCCGGATGAGCGATGCCGCCGATCCCACGAAGGATCTCGACGCGTTCCAGCCGCCCGCGTACCACGGCAACCTGCCCACCGATCCGGATGAGCTGCTTCGATACCTTGGGGAAAACCCGGTCGACCTGCATCTCCCCGAAGGCGCCGATGAGGAGGCCGTGTACGGGGACGAGAGCATGGTGTACACCACCGCGCGGTCGATGCTCGACGGCTACGTGCCGCCCCGAGCGCTGGCGGCGCTGTTCGAACTGCTGGCGCGGGAGCCCGGAGCGGTCGTCATATCGGGCGACGTGGTGGACGCCGCAGGTCGACACGGGGTGGCGATCCGGATGCCCGGCGTGATCGGTGGCAACGAGGACTTCCTCTTCGACCGCGACACCCACGTCTTCCTGGGCCGCCGTGGGTCGGTGGTGCGCAACGGCAAGGAGTCCCTGCACACGGCTGTCGCGCTACTCCGCGTCGCCATCGTGGACCGGCCGGGCCAGCTGCCGTGAGCGGGCCGGTCACCTCGGACCGGTCAGGGCTGGGCGAACAGGGGGCCGTAGTTCGAGCGGAACATCTGCTCGCCGAGGCGGCGCATCACCAGGTCGCGCAGCGAGGGCGGGAGCCCGGTGGCCCTGTCCCGGCGGTGGGTCTGACTGAGCACCCAGTTGGTACGCGGGCGACGCCGCGCCTCGAAACCACGCAGCGCGTCGGCGACGGAATCGGCGGCGGCCAACGACAACGCGAGCACGACCGCGTCCTCCAGAGCCATCGCCGCGCCCTGGGCCATGTTCGGCGAGGTGGCGTGGGCGGCGTCGCCGATCAGCAGCACCGGGCCCCGGGACCAGGATTCGAGCACGACCTCCTGGTTCGGCCCGGCGTGCAGGGTGCCGTCGTCGTAGTCGAGGGCCTTGAGCATGGTGGCCACCGGCTCGGTGAACGTCGCGGCCAGCTCGTCGCGCCAGCCGGGCCGGTCGGCCACCGGGCCGTCGTTGTAGTAGCAGTACGTCTGCTCGGCGCTGATCGGGATGGTCAGGAACTGCCTGCCGCGACCCAACTGCACCGACCAGACCGGTTCGTCGTCGACGCGGGGAGCGACCCACCGGTACGCGTACTGGCCGAGGTCGCGGGCCACCTGGCCGTCGAAGGCGAGTCGGCGGACCGTCGAGTTCACCCCGTCCGCGCCGACCACCAGGTCGTACCGTCCGGTGCTGTCGTCGTCGAACTCGACGGCGACCTGGTCGCCCTCTTGCAGGAGTGCGACCGGCTGGCGGCCCCAGCGGATCGGGGCGTCGCCGACGCCGTCGAGCAGCGCCCGGTGCAGCTGTGCCCGGGGCAGCGACACGCACGGCCCGACGCCCCGCCACAGCGCGGCCACGTCGATGTCGAAGAGGCGACGCCCGCGCTGGTTGGCGCTGCGCTGCCGGGTGACCTCCACGGCGCCGTCGGCGACCGGCTCCCACAGACCGAGTACGTCGAGCATCCGCGTCGCGTTGCCGGTGAGGTAGATGCCGGTGCCGGAGTCGGTCGGCTCGGAGGCCCGCTCGACCACGTCGATCGTCGCGCCCCACTCGCGTAGCGCGGCCACCGCCGCCAGTCCGGCGACACCTCCACCGACGATCAGTACCCGGACACCGTCACCCCGCACGACACGTTCCTCCCCGTTGCCCCTGCCCGCACCCCGACTGAGCTGCTGCTCAACGGTCCAGCCGCCGCAGCACTCTACGAGGCGGGTGAGCCAGCGCACGGGAACGGGGGCTGAAATACCGAGGAATGGGCTGCGACGATGAGGCATGACGACCGCTGAGACGTACGCCGAGTTCGGCAGCCGCGAGGCGCGCGGGGTGTCGCCCACGTACGAGCGCCTGTCGCAGGCCGTCGCCGGCGACGACGAGCTGCTCACCCTGCTCGGCGGGCTTCCGTCGGCCAAGCGGCAACCGAATCTGCTGTTCGGCGTCGTCCGTTGGCTCGGTGGCCCGGTCGACGACCCGGCCGCGTTCCACGACTACGTGGTGACGCACTGGCCGGCCATCGAGACGCAGATGCGCACCCGGGCCACCCAGACGAACGAGGCGGGCCGGTGCGCTGTCCTACTGCCGGTGCTCACCGCGTTGCCGCAGCCCCTCGCCCTGCTGGAGGTCGGTGCGTCGGCCGGGCTCTGCCTCTACCCCGACCGGTACGCATACCGCTACGGCGACCATCAGGTCGGCTCCGGTGAGCTGGTCCTCGACTGCGCGGCCGACGGGTTGGTGCCGCCGGGAGGCGTACCCCGGGTGGTGTGGCGGGCCGGCCTGGACCTCAACCCGCTCGACGTGACCGACAGCGACGACGTGTCCTGGTTGGACGCGCTGATCTGGCCGGAGCACGCCCACCGGCGGGCCCGGCTGCGCGCCGCGGCGGCCGTCGCCGCCGCCGACCCGCCGCTGCTGGTCCGCGGCGACCTGGTGGACGACCTGCCGGCGCTGGCCGCGCGAGCGCCGACCGACGCGACGCTCGTGGTCTTCCACACGTCGGTGCTCTATCAGGTGCCGCCGCCGCGCCGGGACGCGTTCGTCCGGTTGGTCCGCGAGCTGCCGGGGCACTGGGTCGCGAACGAGGGGCCGGAGGTGCTCCGGTACGACGCGTTGCCCGAGCCACCCGACGATGCGCTGTACAACGTTCTCGCGCTCGACGGGAAGCCGCTGGCCTGGGCGAGGGGCCACGGCCAGGCGATGACCTGGTTCGGCTGACGCCACTATCGGTCAGCTCAACGGGTCAGCTCGGGCATCCGGGCGCGCAGGGCCCGGATGAACCAGTCCACCGCCGGCGCCGTCGCGTCGCCTGTCGACCAGCCGTTGATCACCGCCAACAGGTCGAGGTAGCGGTCCCGGCGGGGATCGTTGGCCGGCACCAGCCGGTCGAGCAACCGCCGACGCAGGTCGGCGTCGTCGGAGTGACAGCGCAGGCTGGCGTACCGGCCGGTGACGGCTGCGACCACCGGGTCGGCGTCCGGGCTGGTCGGGTCGAGACCGGCCGCGAGGGCGTGGGCCACCGCGTCCCGGACCACAGCGACGGCGTCCGGGCGGGGCAAACCCGGCACGTCGTGGTCGGCGGCGTGCTGCCGGACCAGCTGCCGCATCCCGGCCCGGAACTCCGGCTCCCGACACAGCTCGGCCAGTTCCAGCCACGCCTCGACCTGCTCGATGCTGGGGTCGTCCGGAAGCTCCGGTGTCATCGAGACGATCACACCCGGGTACGCGGGTTGGTCGCCGAGACCGGCGAAGACGCTTGCCAGGAAGTCGGCCACCAACTGCCCCCGTTCCCGGGCGGTGAGCCGGGCCAGCCGGTGCAGCTCGTCCACCTCGGCCGGGCCCGACCCGCGCCTCGCCGCGACGGTGAGCACCGCCTGGCGCAGCCGCAGCACCCGGATCTGCACGGCCAGCGCCTCGGCGTGCGCGGCGGCCACCTCGGGCACTGTCACCTCCTGGTTGACCACCCGCCGGATGGTGGCCAGGTCCAGGCCCAGCTCACGCAGTGTCCGGACCAGCTCCAACCGGGCCACGTCCGCCGGACCGTACCGGCGGTAGCCGGCCGGGCTCCGGTCCGTCGGGGGCACGATCCCGCTGTCGGCGTAGTACCGGATGGTCTTGACGGTCAGGCCGGTCCGCCGGGCCAGCTCGCCGATCGTGTGATGCGTCTCCCCGCTCATGCCTCCACCCGCGTGTCTCCCCCCGGTGGAGACTCAAGCCGCTGCGCTCATCGGTCAGCGGACCCTCTGGTGACGGAGCAGGACCACCCCGTTGCCGAAGACCCGGCTCTCCACCAGCCGCAGACCGGTCGGAGTCTCGGTGTCGGGGAAGAGTCGACGGCCCCTACCGACAAGCACCGGGTGGACGTAGATCCGGTACTCGTCGATCAGGTCGTGCCGGGCGAACGTCGCGGCCAGGTCGGCCCCACCGAGCGCCAGGTCTCCGCCCGCTTCGGCGGTGAGCTTGCGGACCTGCTCGACGTCGACCTCGCGTACGACAGTGGCGTTCCAGTCGGCGTGGTCGAGGGTGCGCGAGTAGACGATCTTCGGCATGTCCCGCCAGATCCGGGCGAACTCGCGCTCCGGGCCGCTGGCGGCCGGGTCCTGATCGGCGGTCGGCCAGTAGGCGGCCATCATCTCGTGGCTGACCCGGCCGCTGAGGAACCCGCCCATCGGGGCGATCACGTCGTTGAAGTGCTGGTGCAACTCCTCGTCGACCTGGTGCCAGCCGATGTCGCCGCCGGGGCCCTCGAAGAACCCGTCCAACGACAGACTCATCTGCACAACGATCTTTCGCATTGCGTCTCCTCCGTATGCGTCGACGGGTGTCGAACCCCGATCGTCGTCGGACCGTACGACGAAACGACCGGTCGCCGCGACGACGCCGAGGGTATGTCTCGCCCCAGGCAGCGGAAGGCCGACCACGAACCGTCCCTAGACTGCTGCGGTGACCGGAGAGCGACTACCCCTGGCCGACCGGCCGCTCACCGAGCCGCACCCGTCCCGGCTGCCGTCCGACCATCCCGACCGGGCCCGGATCCTCGCCGCGCACACCGCCGCGTTGGCGGCCGGTGAGGCCGGTTACCTCGACCCGGCGAGCGGGCTGTTCGTGCTCAGCGCCGGTTTCCTGGCCCGCCGGGGCACGTGCTGTGGGCGCGGCTGCCGGCACTGTCCGTACGTGGATGATCCACCCTCGGAATAGGCGTGGACGAGGACTTCCGCGCGACACCGACACCCCGTACGGTGTCCGACGGACATCTGGCGGGCGCCTTCCGCCGTCGGTTCGGCGAGAGGGTGGAGTGTGCGCGGTCGGATCGTGGTCGCCGGGCTGGCCGGGCTGTTGGTGAGTGGCTGTGCCGACGAGGCGGAACCGGTGGCGGTGCCGCCGCCGGTGCCGATCGCTGTGGACGTGGCGGCGGCCTCCTCGGGCGGCGCCTGCCGTCTGCTGGACTTCGCGGTGATCGAGCAGGTGGTGAAGGTCCGCTTCGACGTGGCGGCGGCCAGCGAACAGGGCGACACCCACACCTGTGTGGTCCGGGCCGCGGGTGCCACCCTGCCGGAGTTGACGCTCAGCGTGACCGAGACCACTGTCGACAAGGCCAGCTTCGGCGCGGACGTGGTGCCGGACAAGGCGGCGAAGGTCACCGGGCTGGGCCAGCAGGCGTACAAGCGGACCACCGCCGCGGCGAGCGGGCACGGGCCGGTCGCCGAGGTGGGCTGGCTGGCCGGCGACGGACGGCTGGCCACGGTGAGCTGGACCACTGCCCGTGGCAGTGAGCGCTCAGTGGTGGAGAAGCTGACCGGTGACCTGACCGCGTTGGCGAAAAAGGTGGACACCCGGGCGTTGTGACGCCCGGATGCCCGGTTGCTCAGCCCGTTCGCTCAGTTGGCGGCGACGAAGACCCGGGAGGCGACCTCACGGGGCAGCCGCACCCGGTCACCGGAGCGGTCGATCGACACCCCGTCGCGTTCCTGGGCCACTGTCACAGTGGCACCCGGGTCGACACCGGCGGCGTGCAGTTGGCGCAGCACGTCGGCGTCCTTCTGCACGCTCTCGCAGATCCGGCGCACCACTACCGACCCGGAAAGGCCGGGGAAGGCCAGGTTGCGCTCGCCCTCGGCGGCCTCGGTGGTCTCCGCAGCCGGCGAACCCAGCTCCTGAAGCCCGGGGATCGGGTTGCCGTACGGGGAACGGGTCGGCCGGTTGAGCAGGTCGTAGACCCGCTTCTCCACCGCGTCGCTCATCACGTGCTCCCAGCGGCAGGCCTCCTCGTGGGCCTCCTCGTAGGGCATCCCGATGACGTTGACCAGCAGCAGTTCGGCGAGGCGGTGCTTGCGCATCACGGACACGGCGCTGCCGCGACCCAGTGCGGTGAGCGTCAGGTGCCGGTCTCCCTCGACTGTGAGCAGGCCGTCGCGCTCCATCCGGGCGACGGTCTGGCTCACTGTGGGGCCACTCTGCTGCAGCCTCTCGGCGATCCGGGCACGCAGCGGTGGCACCCCCTCTTCTTCCAGCTCGAGGATGGTGCGCAGGTACATTTCGGTCGTGTCGACCAGGTCGTGAGACTTCATAAGGTCAGCGGCCCTCCGGTGCACGATGTTACCTCGGCGAACGGCTGGTGACCTTCGCCGAACCGCGTGCCGTCTACGCGAATGGTGTTGGATGGTCGCCATGTCCGGTACCCAGGAGCTGTTGGTCGAGGTCGATCGGCTCGTCGCCGAGCTCGACCAGGCCGATCCGCCCACCCTGCTCGACGTCCGCTGGCGGCTCATCGGCTCGCCCGGGCGCGACGACTACCTCGCCGGCCACCTGCCCGGGGCGGTCTTCGTCGACCTGGACACCGCGCTCTGTGGGCCGCCGGGCGCCGGCGGCCGGCACCCCTTGCCCGACCCGGCCGCGTTGCAGGCCGCGCTGCGGGCCGCCGGCGTCCGCGCCGGTCACCCAGTGGTGGTGTACGACGGCGGCGACGGCCTGGCCGCATCGAGGGCCTGGTGGACGCTGCGCTGGGCGGGTCACCGGCCGGTGCGCCTGCTGCACGGCGGCTACCCGGCCTGGGTCGCCGCCGGCCGGCCCGTCTCCACCGACGCGCCCACCCCACCTCCCGGTGACGTCGTGGTGCGCCCCGGTGATCTTCCGGTGCTCGAGGCCGGGCAGGCCGCCGTGCTGGCCGCCGCGGACGACGCCGTGTTGCTCGACGTACGGACGGCGCCCCGCTACCGCGGCGAGGTCGAGCCGATCGACCCGGTCGCCGGGCACGTGCCGGGAGCGGCGAACCTGCCCGCCGGGGAGTACGTCGGGCCGGACGGCCGTTTCCTGGCCGCCGACGTGTTGAGTGAGCGGTTCGCCGCCGCCGGGGTGGCCGAGGGGCGGGCCGTCGGGGCGTACTGCGGCTCGGGAGTGACAGCCGCCCAGGCGGTGCTCGCGCTGCACCTGGCCGGCCGCACGGACGCCGCGCTCTACGTTGGATCGTGGAGCAACTGGGTGGCGGACCCGGCCCGACCGGTCGCCTCCGGGTCGACACCCGGCCGCTGACCAGCGCGTGCGGTGGGCCGGCGCCGATCCTCGTGCGACGATGGGCTCATGTCCGACGACACTGTGGTGGTGTGGGACGAGTCGCTGCTCGCCTACGACATGGGTGACCATCCACTCGACCCGGTCCGGGTGGAGCTGACCATCGCGCTCGCCCGCGAGCTGGGCATCCTGAATCGGCCCGGGGTGCGGATGGTCAAGCCGGAGCCCGCCGACGATGCCCTGCTCACCCGGGTGCACGCGCCGGCCTACCTCGCCGCTGTGCGCAACGCGCCGCGCGACCCGCTCTTCGCCGGGTACGGGCTGGGCACCTCGGACAACCCGGTGTTCGAGGGCATGCACGAGTCCAGCGCGCTCATCGCCGGGGCGACGGTTGCCGCCGCCGAGGCGGTCTGGCGCGGCGACGCCCGGCGGGCGGTGAACGTTGCCGGTGGGCTGCACCACGCGATGTCCGCCCGAGCCTCCGGCTTCTGCGTCTACAACGACCCCGCGGTGGCCATCGCCCGCCTGCTCGACCTGGGCGCCGAGCGGGTCGCGTACGTGGACGTCGACGTGCACCACGGCGACGGGGTGCAGGACATCTTCTGGAACGACCCGCGGGTGCTGACGGTCAGCGTGCACGAGACCCCGCTGGCGCTCTTCCCGGGCACGGGTTTCCCGGACGAGACGGGTGGGCCGGGTGCGCAGGGCACCGCTGTCAACATGCCGTTGCCGCCCGGTGTCGACGACAGCGGCTGGCAGCGCGCGTTCCACGCGATCGTGCCGTCGGTGCTGCGCGCGTTCCGGCCGCAGGTGCTGGTCAGCCAGTGCGGCGCCGACGGGCACCGACTGGATCCGCTGGCCGACCTGAACCTGACGGTGGACGGGCAGCGGGCCACCTACCTGGCGATGCGGGCGCTCGCCGACGAGTTGTGCGAAGGCCGGTGGGTGGCCACCGGCGGCGGCGGGTACGCGCTCGTCGAGGTGGTGCCCCGGGCCTGGAGTCACCTGCTGGCAGTGGCCACCGGTGACCCGATCGACCCGGCCACGCTCACGCCACCCGCGTGGCGGGACCTGGTCGCCTCCCGCCGTCTGGGCCGGGAGATACCGCTGCGGATGACCGACGACGCCGACCCGTCGTACGAGCCGTGGCAGCCGACCGGCGAGCCGAACGCCGTGGACCGGGCGATCGCGGCCACCCGCAAGACGGTCTTCCCGCTGCTCGGGCTCGACCCGCACGATCCACGGGACTGAGCCGGGCCGGGGGGAGGGCGTTCCGGTGACGACAGTGGATCAGCCGGTCGACGTGCTGCTCAGCGATGGCAGCACGGTCCAGTTGCGACAGATCGACCCGGCCGACGCGCCGGGCATCGTGGCGATGCACAGCCGGTTCTCCGAGCGCACCCGCTACCTGCGCTACTTCTCGCCGTACCCGCGCATCCCGGAGCGGGATCTGATCCGATTCGTCACTGTGGACCACCACGACCGGGAGGCGTTCGTGGTGCTGGCCGCCGACCAGATCGTCGCTGTCGGCCGGTACGAGCGCCTCGGCCCGCAGGCCCCCGAGGCGGAGGTGGCCTTCGTGGTGGAGGACGCCTACCAGGGGCGGGGGATCGGCTCGGTGCTGATGGAACACCTGGCCGACGCGGCCCGCCGCAACGAGATCATGAGCTTCGTCGCGGAGGTGCTGCCGGCCAACGGGACGATGCTGCGGGTCTTCGCCGACTTCGGCTACCAGGTCCAGCGCGAGTACGCCGACGGCGTGGTCCACCTGAGCTTCCCCATCGCGCCCACCGAGGCCAGCCTGGAGGTGCAGCGCGGCCGGGAGCACCGCACCGAGGCCCGCTCGATCGCCCGGCTGCTCGCCCCGCGCGGCATCGTCGTCTACGGTGCCAGCGCCACCGGTCAGGGCGTCGGCGCGGCGGTGCTCGGGCACCTGCGAGATGGCGGGTTCACCGGTGCGGTGGTGCCTGTGCATCCGAGCGCGTCGACAGTGGCGGGCCTCCCCGCGTACCCGTCGGCGGTTGATGCCGGTGCGCCGGTGGACCTGGCGGTGGTCGCGGTCCCTCCGGAGGCGGCGACCGCCGTGGTCGCCGACGCCGCCGCCGCGGGGGTGCACGGCCTGGTGGTCATCTCGGCCGGCTTCGCCGAGGCCGGCGGCGAGGGCGCGGCTGCCCAGCGGGCGCTGGTCCGCGCGGCGCACGCGGCCGGGATGCGTGTCGTCGGCCCGAACTGCCTGGGCGTGGCGAACACCGACCCGACGGTACGCCTCAACGCCACCCTCGCCCCGGCGTTACCGCCGACCGGTCGGGTCGGCATCTTCAGTCAGTCCGGTGCGTTCGGGGTGGCGCTGCTCGCCGAGGCGGACCGGCGGGGCCTCGGGCTGTCCAGCTTCGTCTCGGCCGGCAACCGGGCCGACGTCTCCGGAAACGACCTCCTGCAGTACTGGCAGGACGACCCCGGCACCGACGTGATCATGCTCTACCTGGAGACCTTCGGGAACCCGCGCAAGTTCGCCCGGTTGGCTCGGCGGATCGGCCGCGCCAAACCGGTCGTCGCGCTCGCCTCGCCGGCCCGCCCACCCGGGGTCGGTGACGCCGCCGGGCCGGACGAGGTGGCGGTGGCCGCGTTGTTCGCCCAGTCCGGTGTGATTCGGGTGGACACCGTGCCGGAGCTGCTCGACGTGGGTGTGCTGCTGGCCAACCAGCCGTTGCCGGCCGGCGGTCGGGTCGGTGTGGTCGGCAACTCCTCGGCGCTCACCGGGCTCGCCGCTACCGCCTGCGTCGGGCACGGCCTGAGCGTGGCCGACGGCTATCCCCGCGACGTCGGGCCGAGCGCCGGTGCCGCCGAGTTCGCCGCCGCGCTCGCCGAGACGGCCGCCGACGAACGGGTGGACGCCCTGGTGGTGGTCTTCGCCCCGCCGCTACCCGGCCAGCTGACCGCTGTGGACGCCGACGTGACCGCCGCGCTGCCGGCCGCCCTCGCGCTGGGCAAGCCGACGGTGGCGACGTTCCTGGTCGGGCGGCTGCCACCGGGGGTGCCGGCGTACGGCGGCGTGGAGGAGGCGGTCCGCGCGCTCGCCCGCGCGCATCGGTACGCCGAGTGGCTTCGCCGCCCGCCGGGGGTGGCACCGGAGCTGCCCGACCTCGATCGTGCCGCCGCGCAGGCCGCGCTCCGGGCCGACGGCACCGACCCGGGCGCGCTGCTGGCCGCGTACGGCATCGACGTGGTGGCCTCGGTATCCGTCGACTCGGTCGACGCCGCTGTCGACGCGGCGGCGCGGCTGGGCTTCCCGGTGGCGCTCAAGGCGGCCGCTCCCGGGCTGCGGCACCGGCTCGACCTCGGCGCGGTCCGGCTGGACCTGCCCGACGAGCCGACCCTCCGCCGGGCGTACACCGACCTGGCGGCGACCTTCGGCCCGGACGCGCTGGTCCAGCCGATGGTTCCGCCCGGCGTGGCCTGCGTGGTGGAGGTGGTGGAAGACCCCGCTTTCGGGCCGGTGGTCGGCTTCGGCCTGGGCGGGGTCGCCACCGAGCTGCTCGGCGATCGGGCCTGGCGGGCGGTGCCGCTGACCGACCGGGACGCGGCCGAGTTGGTCGACGAGCCTCGGGCCGCGCCGCTGCTGCGGGGGCACCGGGGGGCCGCACCGGTCGACCGGGCGGCCCTGGCCGATCTGCTGCTACGGGTGGGTCAGCTCGCCGACGAACAGCCCCGGGTGCGCTCGCTGACCCTCAACCCGGTGCTCGCCCGCCCGGATGGCATCTCGATCCTGCACGCGCAGGTGGGGGTGGGTGGCGTGGTCGCCCGCCCGGACACCGGCCCCCGCCGCCTGTGAGCGTGCCCGGTCAGGCGCGGCTGGAGATCTGCTGGACGCCCCAGGCGTTGCCGTCCGGGTCGGCGAAGAAGACGAAGCCGACGTTGTCCAGTGGATCCGGCACCGGCCGGGGGTTCTGACCCACCACCTGGATCTCACTTACCTCCACCCCACGTTCGACCAGCTCATCGTGGGCCCGCTTCAGGTCCGGCACTACCAGTTGCAGGCCCTTGAGCGAGCCGGGCGGCATCTCCGGGACGACGCCCTTGCCGATCACGATCGAGCAGCCCGAGCCGGGCGGCGTCAGCTGGACGATGCGCGCCTCGTCGCTGATCACCGTGTCGTGATCGACAGTGAAGCCGAGCTGGTCGGCGTAGAACTTCTTCGCCCGCTCCACATCGGAGACCGGGACGATCACCACTTCGAGTGTCCAGTTCATGGGTGCTCTTCCTCTGTCGTCGTTGTTGACCGCAGCAGGTCGGCCAGTCGGGTGAAGCTCTGCCCGACGCCCCGCGCCATCGGATAGCGCAGCACGATGTTCCGTCCCTCCGCGGTGGCGTAGAGCAGCGTGGTGGTGACCGTCGTCCGACCGGCCAGTTCGGAGAACTCGTGGCTGACCAGCGTCTCGCCCGGGTAGGACTGGTCGTCGAACAGCTCGGTGTAGAGCAGACGGTGCGGTGGCTCGATCTGCCGGTAGACCCCAGCCTGGACCATCCGTGCGCCCTCCGGGCCCCGCGACACGAACCGCCACCGCCCGCCGACCCGCAGGTCGACGTCGCACTCCGTCAGCCTCCAGCCGCGCGCGCCGTACCACCGAACCAGCAGTTCGGGTTGGGTGAAGGCGGCGAACACCAGCTGTGCCGGTGCCTCGAACAGCCGACTCAAGACGATCTCCCGTTTGCCCGGGGTGTGGACGACGAGCGGATCGTCGATGGTGGTCAACCGCCCGTTCCGTTCGGTCTGGCGGGCCGACGCCCGGTGTCGGTGCGGTCGACGGACTGGAGTTCGTCGAGCAGTGTGTCGAGGCGCTGATAGCTCTCCGCCCAGTAGTCGCGGTAGTCGGCGAGCCAGGCCGTCGCCTCCCGCAGCGGGCGGGCCTCCAATCGGCGCGGACGGCGCTGGGCGTTTCGCCCCCGGCTGACGAGACCAGCGCGTTCCAGCACCCTGAGATGCTTGGAGATGGCCGGCTGGCTCATCGCGAAGGGTGCTGCCAGCTCTGTCACTGTCGCCTCCCCGGCCGCGAGCCGGGCGAGGATGGCACGCCGGGTCGGGTCGGCCAGCGCCGCGAAGGTCGCATCCAACAGCTCCGTGTCCGCCACGAATAACCTCCTGGTTCTATAACCAGTTGGTTCTATCGCGATGCGGCGTCTTCGTCAAGCACCCCGACAGCACGGGAGGCCCCGGCGAACCGCCGGGGCCTCCCGTGGAACCGGGTGCGTCAGCAGGCGTACGCCTCCAGGCGCTGGGCCCGCTCCGGCGCGCGCAGCTTCAGCAGCGTCACCTTCTCGATCTGCCGGATCCGCTCCCGGGACAGGCCGAACTCCCGACCGACCTCGTCCAGGGTGCGCTGGCGGCCGTCGTCCAGGCCGAACCGGAGGCGGATGACCGCCTGTTCCCGCTGGGACAGGGTGGAGAGCACGATGCTGACCTCGTTGCGCAGCTCGCCCTGGGCGGCGGCGTCGCCCGGCTCGGTGCGCGGGTCCACCGACGCCACGAAATCGCCGAGCGCGCTCTCACCGTCGTCGCCGACGGCCTGGTCCAGGCTGACCGGCTCCCGGTCGTAGGAGATCAGCTCGATGACCTGGATCTCGGGGATCTCCAGTGCGCGGGCCACCTCGGCGACCGTCGGTTCGCGGCCCAGCGTCACCGCCAGTTCGCGGCGGGCCCGGACCATCCGGTTGACCTGCTCGACCATGTGCACGGGGATGCGGATGGTGCGGGCCTGGTCGGCCATGGCGCGGGTGATGGCCTGTCGGATCCACCAGGTGGCGTACGTGGAGAACTTGTAGCCCTTGGCGTAGTCGAACTTCTCCACGGCCCGGATCAGACCGAGGTTGCCCTCCTGGATCAGGTCGAGAAACGCCATGCCACGGCCGGTGTAGCGCTTGGCGATGCTGACCACCAGCCGCAGGTTCGCCTCCAACAGGTGGTCCTTGGCCGCCCGACCCTCGGCGACGATCAGCTCCAGGTCGGCTCGCAGCTCCGCGGAGACCGGGGTGCAGGTGGCCAGTTTCTCGCCGGCGAACAGGCCGGCCTCGATGCGCCGGGCCAGGTCGACCTCCTGCGCGGCGGTCAGCAGCTTCGTCCGGCCGATGCCGTTGAGGTAGGCCCGGACCAGGTCGGTGGAGATGCCGCGCTCGTCGGTGGCGTCCAGGTCGACGAGGGCCTCGGAGGCCCGGTCGGTGTCGGTCGTGGTGGCCGGGCGCGTCCGGTGTTCCGTCATCTGCAGAACCATCTCTGTCTCTCCCCGTTTCCACGTCGGTGCCGTGTTCCCGGCCCAGTGGTGCCGGTGTGAACAACAGCTTGGCGGGCGGGGCGTAAAACGGGAGTGAGGCGATCGGGCACCCGACAGGAATCGCGTCGGATCGCTGGTGCGGTGTGTCGTCGGAGTGTGTGGTTGCCCGCCCCGGCTACGTTGCGGACGGCCGGCCACCTCTGGTCGGTTGGAAACGACAGTTGGAGGACGGTGTGGTCTTCAAGCGGCTCATGAAGGCGATGGGCGTCGGTGGTCCGTCGGTGGAGACGGTGCTGGCCAACCCGAACTGCCGCCCGGGCGGCCAGTTGGAGGGCCGGATCCAGGTGTTGGGCGGCGACCACCAGGTCGACATCGACCACGTCGCCCTCGGCCTGGTCACCCGGGTCGAGGTGGAGAGCGGCGACAACGACTACGACACCACTCAGGAATTCCACCGCCAGCAGGTCACCGGAGCGTTCCGGCTGGAGCCCGGACAGCGCTACGACATCCCGTTCCGCTTCGACGTGCCGTGGGAGACGCCGGTCACCGAGCTGTACGGGCAGCACCTGCACGGGATGACGATGGGTCTGCGTACCGAGCTGGAGGTCGCTCGCGCGGTCGACAAGGGTGACCTGGACGCCGTGTCGGTGCACCCGCTGCCGGCGCAGGAGCGACTGCTGGACGCGCTGCTGCGGCTGGGCTTCCGGTTCGCACGCGCCGATGTGGAACGTGGTCACATCTACGGCGTACGCCAGACGTTGCCGTTCTACCAGGAGATCGAGTTCAGCCCGGCGCCGCAGTACGCCCGCTCGATCAACCAGTTGGAGGTCACCTTCGTCGCCGACGCGCAGCAGATGCAGGTGGTGCTGGAGGTCGACAAGCGCGGCGGTGTCTTCACCGAGGGCCGGGACGCCTTCGGCCGGTTCACCGTCGACCACGCCACCGCCGACCGCACCGACTGGACCGCCGAACTCGACAACTGGCTCCGCCAGTCCCTAACCCGCCGAGGCCTCTTCTCCTAACCCCACCCAGCCCCGCACCCCCAGCCCCGTCCGTCGATCATGAAGTTATTGCCATGACACGCCGCGCCGGCGGGTAATAACTTCATGATCAACAGGGGTGGGGGTGGGGTCAGAGGTCCAGGAGGAGGGTTTGGGGGCCTATGTTGATGCTTTCCACCAGCATGTGGGCGCGGAAACGGCCGGTCTCGACCTTTGCTCCTCGTTCCCGTAGGGCGTCGACCACCGCTGTCACCAGTGGCTCGGCGACCTCGGCGGGAGCGGCGGCGGTCCAGCTCGGTCGGCGGCCCTTGCGGACGTCGCCGTAGAGGGTGAACTGACTGACCACCAGGATCGGCGCGCCGGTGTCGGCGGCGGACCGCTCACCGTCCAGGATGCGCACCTCGTGCACCTTGCGGGCCATCGTCTGAGCGGTCTCCACGGTGTCGGTGTGGGTCACCCCGAGCAACACCAGCAGGCCGTTCTCGATGGCGCCGACCACCTCGCCGTCCACCGTCACGCTGGCCCGCCCGACGGTCTGCACCACCGCCCGCATCAGGCGCTCACCGGCTCGATGAAGCCGCGCTCCACCAGGTGCGCCACGATCGGGCCGGCGGCCTCGGCCATCTCGTCGGGCTCGACGTCGTGCGCGGCGGCGAGCAGTGCGAGCTGGTCACGCAGCGGCAGCCGGCCGTCGGCGCCACCGACCAGCGCCAGCACCAGCGGGTCGATCTCCTCGGTCCAGCGCAGGCCGTGCGGCATCGCGAGGACCTGCCGGTCCACCCCCCAGCCGTCGTCGCCCATGGTGGCCTCCTGTCGCAGCTGGAGGCCCTCAGCAGCCCGGTAGCGCTCGGCGAGCAACGCCTCGGTGTCGCGTACCCGGAGAAAGTCCTGGCGGTCGAACCAGGCGGCGACCCGGTCGCCCAGCGGTGGCTGCACCCGCTGGCGCAGATCCTCCACCCGGACCACCGGGTCGGCGTGCCCGCCCCGACGCAGCGACACGATGCCGAAGCCGATGCCCTCCACCTTGTGCGCGTCGAACCAGTCCAGCCAGGCGGCCATCCGCTGCGGGTCGGCGGTCTCGCCGACGTCGGTGAGCCACAGGTCGACGTACGCCATCGGGTCGGCCACCTCCCGCTGGATCACCCAGGCGTCCAGGCCGGTCCCGGCGAACCAGCCGGCCACCCGCTCGTTCCACTCCTCGCCCGCGACGTGCACCCAGTTCGCCAGGTACTGCATCGTGCCGCCCTCGGTGAGCAGGCCCGGGGCCGCGGCGGCGAGTTCGGCGCCGATCGCGTCACCGACCCGGCCGGAGTCGCGGTACACGTGCGTGGTCGTGCCGGGGCCGACCACGAACGGTGGGTTGCTCACCACCAGGTCGAACCGCCGACCGGCCACCGGGGCGACCATGTCGCCGCGGAGCAGTTCCCAGTCCTGACCGTTGAGGGCGGCGGTGGTCGCGGCGAAACGCAGCGCCCGCTCGGAGAGGTCGGTGGCGGTCACCGACCTGGCGTGGGTGCCCAGGTGCAGGGCCTGGATGCCGGAGCCGGTGCCCAGGTCCAGTGCGGTGTCGACCGGCCGGCGCATGGTCGCGCCGATCAGGGTGTGGGTCGCCCCGCCGACGCCGAGGACGTGCTCGGCGTGCAACGGGCGACCCGGTCGGGCGCTGGCCGGCACGTCGGCGAGCACCCACCAGTCCTCACCGTACGGCTCCAGGTCGATGCCGGCACGCAGGCCGTCGCCGTACCGCTCGATCAGCCCGCCCGCGAGGGCCTCGGCCAGGCTCAGGGGCGCCAGCGCGGCGGTCACCGCGGCCTCCGACTCGGTCTGGGCGCAGATGAACAGCCGGATCAGGGTGCCGAGCGGGTCGCCGTCCTCGGTGGCGCGCAGCGCGGCCCGGTAGTCGTTGCGGGCGACCGCCGCGGTCGCCTGGGCGCCCAGCCGCTCGGCGATGCCGTGGCTGGTGAATCCGGTCCGGGTCAGTGCGCCGCGCAGCGCGTCGACGCCGGCGGGGGAGAGCAGCATGTCGTGTTCGTCCACCCCGACATCCTGCCCCCCGTCGCGTCCCGGATCAGCGTCACCCGCCGGAAGGTGTCGGAGCGTCGGTGTCCGCCCGGCTCGGTACGCCAGGCAGGATGGTCCGCATGACGCTTGTTCTGCCCATCGACCCGGAGGCCAACCGGCTGCTGGAGCGCAGCCCGCTGGCCCTGCTGCTCGGCATGGTTCTTGATCAACAAGTGCCGATGGAGAAGGCGTTCTCGTCGCCGTACGTGCTGGCGCAGCGGCTCGGCCATGAGCCGGACGCGGCGGAGCTGGCCGGGTACGACCCGGAGGCCCTGGTCGCGCTCTTCGCCCAGCCGCCCGCGCTGCACCGGTTTCCGAAGGCCATGGCGGCCCGGGTGCAGGAGGTCTGCCAGGTGCTTGTGGAGCGGTACGACGGTGACGCGGCGCTGCTCTGGGCCGAGGTCGCCGACGGGCCGGAGCTGCTGCGCCGGGTCTCCGCGCTGCCTGGCTTCGGCAAGCAGAAGGCGCAGATCTTCGTGGCACTGCTCGGCAAGCGGTTCGGGGTGACCCCACAGGACTGGCGGAAGGCGGCCGGAGACTACGGCGACCCGGGCGCGTACCGGTCGGTGGCCGATGTCACCGACGCCGATTCGCTGCGTCGGGTGCGGGAGTTCAAGCAGCAGATGAAGGCGGCGGCCAAGGCGAAGACGGCCGGCGGCTGAGCCGTCTGTTCAGGCGGCGGTGGGGTGCGCCAGCGAGGCCAGCGCCCGCCGGACGTCGGCCAGTGAGACGGTCGCCGAGTCGTCCAGGTCGGCCAGGCCGGCCTCGATCCACTGGCGCATCAGCGTGGTGACCCCGATGCCCCGGGCGTCGGCGGCGGCGCGGACCCGCTCGTAGGTGTCCAGTGGCAGCCGCACCGAGCGGCTCACCATCGGCACGTCGCTGTCGGGGGTGGGCAGCTCCGCCGCCGGGCTCTCGTCGATCAGCTCGGCGATGCGCTCGCCGCCGCCGTGGAACTGCTTGGTCGCGTCGTTACGGTGCATCGTCACGGCCTCCTCATCTACCGAGATCTCCGCACGGCCTCGTCGTAGCGCTTGGACTCGACGTCGCTCAACTCGCGGGCGGAGAGGATGTCCCAGTCGTTGTCGGTGCCATCGGCCTCGGCGAGCAGCACCGCCAGCCTGCGGCCCCGACGGGCGGCGGCGTAGACCACCATCACGTCGTCACCCAGATGACGGATCACCCGTCGGGCGCTGTGCAGCGCCTCCCAGACTTCCCCGGGTGTGACGTCGTAGACCCTCAGGTTGGCCAACGCCTCGTCGGTGAAGCTGAACCTGCTGCCCACATCGCGGAGCGTACCACGCGCGTAACACGCGGCGGGATGAGTCGAAGTTCGCTGATCACGGACCCGCGGTGACAGGATGAGGCGTAACCCCCTCGAGGAGGTCCATGGTGAAGCGTCAGGCGTACCAGCCGATCCTGATCACCGACGCCTCGCGCAGCCAGGGTGATCAGCTCAACAGCCGTCAGCGCCGCTATGTCCTGATGATGGGCATCCGGGTGGCCTGCATCATCGTCGGCGCGATCCTGGTCGGTGCGAACGCCCCACTGCTCTGGCTCTGGCTGCCGTTGTGCGCCCTCGGCATGGTGCTCATCCCCTGGCTGGCCGTGCTGCTGGCCAACGACCGGCCGCCGAAGGAAGAGCACCGGCTGGCCAATCGGTTCCACCGCCGGCACACGGACGACACCCCGCCGATGAGCCTCACCGCCGAGGAGCGCCCACACAAGGTCATCGACGTCGAACCCTGACCCGCAAACGGGCCAGGGTTCGAGCAGTCGGGGCTGTGGCCGTGTGACGGCCGCTACGCCCGTGGCCGAGCCCCGGCCGTGGAGACGGCAAGCGCGCCCAGGTCGGTGGCGCGGCTCAGTGCCGCGGTCGGGGTGGCGCCGGCGAGCCACGCGGTGAGCAGACCGGCCGCGAAGGCGTCGCCCGCGCCCGTGACGTCCACCACCGCCACCCGGTTGGCCGGAGCCACGCAGACCGGCGTGGTGCGGTCCACCCAGACCGCGCCGGCCGCGCCGCGCTTCACCACCACCCGCCGAGCCGTCGCCGACAGCACCCGCCCCTGCGCCGCCGGGTCCAACCCACCGGCCAGCACCGTGGCCTCGTCCGCGTTGACCAGGAGCAGGTCGATGTCGCGTACCCAACTCAGGAACGCCGCCGCGCCGACCCGCCGCAACGGCGCCGCGGAGGCCGCGTCGACGCTGATGGTCAGCCCGCGCTCGCGGGCGGCGGCCAACGCCCGCAGCCCCGCGCCGCGCGACTCCGCGTCCAACAGGGTGTACGCGGACAGGTGCAGATGCCCAGCGCCGGGCGCCGCCGCGAGGGCCTGCTCGACGTGCGCGGCGCTCAGCCGCAGGTTCGCGCCCCGCTGGCTGACCATGGTGCGCTCGTCGTCGGCGGCCAACACGATGACAGTGCCGGTCGCGGCGCCCTCGACCCGCTCGATGGCGCAGTCGACGCCCGCCCGCTCCAGCTCGGCCACCCGGTCCCGCCCGGCGTCGTCGTGACCGACGGCCCCGACGAGCGTGACGTCCACCCGCTGCGCGGCGATCCAGGCGGCGGTGTTGGCCGCCTGACCGCCGCCGCCGAGACTGATTGCGGCCCCGGTGTCCGAGCCGGCCGCGAGCGGCCCGGACAACACGGCGACCACGTCGGTGATCACGTCCCCGACGACGACCATCCGGGCCGGTCGGGTCATGCCGGGACGGCGGTGCCGCGGGCCACCGAGGCGACCGCGATCCGTGCGGCCAGGTCGGCGTTGCGCAGGATGATCCGCACGTTCACCGCCAGGCTCGCGCCCTCGGTGGCCGAGTGGAAGTGCGCGAGCAGGTACGGCGTGACGGCCTTTCCGGTGATCCCGTCCCGCTCCAGCAGGGCCAGACCCGCGGTGAGCGTCCGGTCGTGCAGCTCCGGGTCGAGCTGCTCGTCGACCGGCAGCGGGTTGGCGATGAGCATCCCACCGGTGTGCACGGCGTGCTCGTCGCGGGCGGCGAGCACTGCGGCGACCTGCTCCGGCGAGTCCACCGACCAGTCCAGGTCGAAGCCGGCGTCGGTGAGGTAGAAGCCGGGGAACCGGCGGGTGCGGTAACCGACCACAGCGACCCCGAGGGTCTCCAGGCGCTCCAGCGTCGCGCCCACGTCGAGGATCGACTTGACCCCGGCGCAGACCACCGCGATCGGGGTCTGCGCCAGCGTGACCAGGTCCGCCGACTCGTCAAAGGTGTGCGCGGCCTCCCGGTGCACCCCACCCAGCCCGCCGGTGGCGAACACGCCGATGCCGGCGGCCGCGGCCACCGCGCTGGTAGCGGCCACCGTGGTCGCGCCGTCCGCGCCGGTCGCGGCGGCCACCGCGAGGTCGCGGACGGAGAGCTTGGTCACGCCGTCGACGGTGGCCAGCCGGGTCAGCTGCGCGTCGTCCAGGCCGACCACGAGCTCGCCGGCGATCATGCCGATCGTCGCCGGAACGGCCCCGGCGTCCCGAACCGTCCGCTCGATCTCCCTGGCCACGCGCAGGTTCTCCGGTCGGGGCAGACCGTGCGAGACGATGGTGCTCTCCAGGGCGACGACGGGCCGGCCGTCGCGCAGGGCTTCGGCGACCTCGGTGCCGTAGCTGATGTGAAAGTCAGTCACACGGGCACCGTACGGGGTGGGGCCTCGGCTGGCCTCAAGTGGACCCGGCCGTGATGACCTGCCAAACTTGTCGGTTGGAGGTGCAGACGTGAGCACAGAGGTTCTCGAGCGTCCGGAGCTGAAGGACGCCGATACCGGTCCAGAGATGTTCCATTACGTCCGCAAGGAGAAGATCGCCGAGAGCGCCGTCATGGGCACTTTCGTCGTCGCTCTCTGCGGCGAGACCTTCCCGGTCACCAAGGCGGCCAAGCCGGGTTCGCCGGTCTGCCCCAAGTGCAAGGAGATCTACGACTCGTACCGTGAGTGAACCTCGACCGGTGCTCCGACCGGCGACGTAGCCTGCGGCGGTGACCACCTCCACCGCCCTGCTCCTCGCCGACCTGACCGGGGTGGCGGTGTTCGCCGCGTCCGGGGCCTCGGCGGCGGTGGCCAAGCGACTGGACCTGTTCGGCGTCGCGTTCGTCGGCTTCGTGGCCGCCCTCGGCGGTGGGATCTTCCGGGACCTGGTCATCGACGAGGTGCCGCCGCTGGCCTTCGCCGACTGGCGGTATGTGGCCACGGCCGCGATCACCGCACTCGCCGTCTTCTGGCTGCACCCGCAACTGGCCCGACTGCGCACCACAGTGCTGGTGCTGGACGCGGCCGGCCTGGCGCTGTTCACAGTCACCGGCACGCTCAAGGCGCTCGACGCCCGGGTACCGGCGGTCGGCGCCTGCCTGATCGGCATGCTCACCGCGATCGGCGGCGGCCTCGGCCGCGACCTGCTCACCGCCGAGATCCCGGTCGTGCTGCGCCGGGAGATCTACGCGCTGGCCGCGCTGGCCGGTTCGATCCTGGTGGTGCTGCTGTACGTCACCGGGCAGACCGGCCCCGCGCCGCTCACCGCCGCCGCCGTCCTGGTCTTCGGGCTACGCCTGATCGCGCTGCGTCGACGCTGGTCCGCGCCGGTGGCCACGCTGCGCCCGCCGCGCGCCGACGGGGCGGATCCACGCACCGACCGGGAGTGGTGAGACGGTCGGGCCGGCGCTCGTTCGAGTGCGGGATTGTGACCAGCGTGGCGTCGCCTGGGCCCGGCGGCCCGTGCTGGTTATGCTGAGTCGGCCTTCGCGGCAGCTTCTGCGCGGAGGCGTTTTCATGGGCGGCGGATCCTCGTGGCCCTCGCCCGGGGTCCGCCATCGTGCGGTCGGAGAGGAGCTTCGCGTGGCAGCCCGGACGCCGGTGCTCGAGACGTTCCCGGCGCTACGCGCCTGGCAGCGCAAGGCGCTGGTGGAGTACCTGCGTCGCCGTAGCGAGGACTTCACAGCCGTCGCCACGCCCGGCGCCGGCAAGACCACCTTCGCCCTGCGGATCGCGGCCGAGCTGCTCGGTGACGGCACCGTGGAGGCCGTCACAGTGGTCGCGCCGACCGAGCACCTGAAGAACCAGTGGGCCGACGCCGCGGCCCGCGTGGGCATCCAACTCGACGCCGCGTTCCGCAACGCCGACCTGCACTCCGCGGCCGACTTCCACGGCGCTGTGGTCACCTACGCGCAGGTGGGGATGGCCCCGCAGGTGCACCGGCGACGCACCATGACCCGACGCACCCTGGTCATCCTCGACGAGATCCACCACGCCGGCGACTCCCGGTCCTGGGGCGACGGGGTGAAGAACGCCTTCGAACCCGCCGTACGCCGGCTGATGCTCACCGGGACGCCGTTCCGCTCCGACGACAACCCGATCCCGTTCGTCAGCTACGAGCGGGGCGGGGACGGGCTGCTGCGCTCCCGCGCCGACTCGGTCTACGGCTACTCCGACGCGCTGCGCGACGGGGTGGTCCGGCCGGTGCTGTTCCTGGCGTACTCAGGGGAGACCCGCTGGCGTACCAACGCGGGGGAGGAGCTGGCCGCCCGGCTGGGTGAGCCGATGACCCAGGACCTGGTGGCCCAGGCGTGGCGTACCGCCCTGGACCCGGCCGGTGACTGGATGCCACAGGTGCTGCGGGCCGCCGACGCCCGACTCACCGTGCTGCGCAAGGCGGGCATGGCCGACGCCGGTGGTCTGATCATCGCCACCGACCAGCAGACCGCCCGCTCGTACGCCAAGCTGATCGAGCAGGTGACCGGCGAGAAGGCCGCCGTGGTGCTCTCCGACGACCAGGGCGCGTCCGCCCGGATCGCGACGTTCGCGGCATCCGACCAGCGGTGGTTGGTAGCGGTGCGGATGGTGTCCGAGGGGGTCGACATCCCGCGACTGGCGGTCGGGGTCTACGCCACCAGCGCCAGCACGCCGCTCTACTTCGCCCAGGCGATCGGCCGGTTCGTGCGGGCCCGCCGGTCCGGGGAGACCGCGTCGGTGTTCCTGCCCAGCGTGCCGCACCTGCTCGGGTTGGCCAGCGAGATGGAGACCGAGCGCGACCACGTACTCGGTAAACCCAAGGAAGCCGACGGTTTCGACGACGACCTGTTGGAACGCGCGCAGCGCGACGACCAGGCCAGCGGGGAACTGGAGAAGCGGTTCGCGGCGCTCTCGGCCACCGCCGAGCTGGACCAGGTGATCTTCGACGGCGCGTCGTTCGGCACCGCGGCCCAGGCCGGCACCCCCGAGGAAGAGGAATACCTCGGCCTGCCCGGTCTGCTCACCGCCGACCAGGTTTCGCTGCTGCTGACCAAGCGGCAGGCCGCGCAGCTCGCCGCCCAACGCCGTCGTACGGCCGACGGGGCCGCTCAGCCGGCCGCTGCGGCCACGGCGGCACCACCCGCACCCATGAGCGCCGCCCAGCGTCGCGTGGCGCTCCGGCGCCAACTGAACGCTCTGGTGGCCGCCCGACACCATCGCACCGGTCAGCCGCACGGCAAGATCCATGCCGAGCTGCGCCGGCTCTGCGGTGGCCCGCCGAGCGCCCAGGCCACCATCGAGCAGCTTGAGGAACGCATCTCCACCGTGCAGACCCTCTAGACCCGCCCGGCCGTGGGCGGGCTGCGCCGTGTCGGCCGTGTCGACGGTCAGGTCCGGCTTCATCGCCATCGCCCGCCGTGCCCGGTGTCGCCGCTGGTCGTGCTTGGTGACACCGGCCGGCCGTGCCTGGTGTCGCCGCTGGTCGTGCCTGGTGTCAGCGGCCAGCAGAACCGGTGCCCGGGTGACCACCGCCTCGGCGCTTGCACCGTGATCCACTCGGCTTCCTTGAAAACGCGGTGTTCGAGCGAGGTGGAAAGCGCGACTTCCTTGAACCCGAGTGGATCAACGGGGGCCTGGGCGGTGCTGCGGCTTGCCTGCCCGGAACGGCCATGGATGCCCGTGTGCGGGGCGTCCCGATCTCAAGATCGCGCAGCATCCTGGTTGTAGTGGTGTCGGTGCATCGGTGAGGCCACCACATCCTGGTTCGAGCGTGACCTTGAGGGGCGGTGGCACCCAGACCTCGCTCCGGCCTGTCGGAGCGGGCTCGTCGTCAAGATCCGCGCAGGATCAGGGATGTTGCTGACTCCGGCAGTGTCGGACGCAGCAACATCAGGGAAGTCGTTCGGATCTTGGCGCGGGGCGCGGGGCGCGGGGCGCGGGGCGCGGGGCGCGGGGCGGCCGGGCGCGGGGCGCGGGGCGGCCGGGCGCGGGGCGCCCAGACAGAAAAAGCTGACCGGAGGCACCCTCGGGGTGTCTCCGGTCAGCTATGTCGGTTTGCGGATTTAGTTCGCCATCAGATCGGCGCCACGCCAGCTGAAATCGGGCTCCGTCGCGAACCGCTCGGTGATCTTTACGAGATCCTCCGCGTACTTGTTCGCGTGGTGTCCGCAGAACACCAACTCGCTCCCACCCGTGAGAGTGATCCGGAGCTTCCCGGCAGCATTGCAGCGGTCGCACCGTTCATCGGCGGCTGGGGGAGCCGCCGTCACGGGCGGCGGCGTGAGGGTCGGGGTCATCGCCTTCCTCCTCTGGTCGTCACCGATGAACAATCTCTTCGGTCGTTGCTCACCTATCGTGCAACACCCTTACTAGGCACTGCCTTCCCTGTGTGCCCGCGGGGGACCGAGGTCACACCTGGAAGGGACAGTGTGCCGTGCACCAAGGGTGCCACGTCAACGATCACATTCGTGCATCCGGACGATCACCATCTGGTGTTGCACACCAGGTGGTCAAAACGACACGTTCGGTTGACGAAACCCGCTCAGTCCAGGTAATCCCGGAGGACCTGCGACCGGGACGGGTGACGCAGCTTGGACATCGTCTTGGACTCGATCTGCCGGATCCGCTCCCGGGTCACCCCGTAGACCTGGCCGATCTCGTCGAGCGTCCGGGGCTGGCCGTCGGTCAGGCCGAAGCGCAGGCGTACCACACCCGCCTCACGCTCGGAGAGCGTCTGGAGCACCTGCTGGAGCTGGTCCTGCAGGAGCGAGAACGAGACCGCGTCGACCGCGACCACGGCCTCGGAATCCTCGATGAAGTCGCCGAGCTGGCTGTCGCCCTCGTCGCCGATGGTCTGGTCCAGTGAGATGGGCTCCCGAGCGTACTGCTGGATCTCCAGCACCTTCTCGGGTGTGATGTCCATCTCCTTGGCCAGCTCCTCCGGGGTGGGCTCGCGGCCCAGGTCCTGGAGCAGCTCACGCTGTATGCGGCCGAGCTTGTTGATGACCTCGACCATGTGCACCGGGATGCGGATGGTGCGGGCCTGGTCGGCCATGGCGCGGGTGATGGCCTGTCGGATCCACCAGGTGGCGTACGTGGAGAACTTGTAGCCCTTGGTGTAGTCGAACTTTTCCACGGCCCGGATCAGACCGAGGTTGCCCTCCTGGATCAGGTCGAGGAAGGCCATGCCGCGGCCGGTGTAGCGCTTGGCCAGCGACACCACCAGTCGGAGGTTCGCCTCCAGGAGGTGGTTCTTGGCCCGCTCGCCGTCGCGGGAGATCCAGCCCAGGTCACGGACCATGTCCCGGACGAGCTTCTCCTCGCCCTCGTCGGCAGCCCGCAGCCGCTCGGCGGCGTAGAGCCCGGCCTCGATCCGCTTGGCCAGCTCCACCTCCTGCTCGGCGTTGAGCAGCGGAACCTTGCCGATCTGCTTCAGGTACGCCCGGACGGAGTCGGCGGAGGCGGTCAGCTCGGCGTCGCGTCGCGCCTGCTTGAGGGCCTCGGACTCCTCGTCGTCCCACTCGAAGTCGTTGTCGGTCGCCGAGGCGGCGGCGTCGGTCTCGGCGGCCTGGGCCAGCTCGGCCGGCTCCTCGACCACGACGTCCTCGATCGCGGCGGCCAGTTCCTCCGGGTCGATCTCGCCCTCGGCGCCCTCGCCCTTGGCCTTGCCGCCAGCCTTGGTCGGCTTGGCCCCGGCAGCCGCGGCCACCGTCGCCTTGGTGGCTCGGGTCGACTTGGTCGCCTTCGCCGGCGTCGCCGTGGCGGCCTCGGCGCCGGTGCCGGTCGCCTTGCGAGCGGCCACCTTGCGCGGGGCCGACGTCGCCGGGGCGTCGTCGCCGGCGGGTGCCTGCTTCGGGGCCGGCGCGGCGGCCTTCTTGGTGGTCTTTGCGGTGGTGGCCCGGGACGCCGGCGTGGTCGAGCGGGCCGCGGCGACGCGGCGACGGGTGCTCGCCGAGCCGTCCACCACGACGGTCACTCCCGCCTCGGAGAGCGCCCGCAGGATCTTCTTGGCCTGGGCCGGAGTCACCTCGGCGGACTCGACGGTGCGCGCGAGCTGAGCCGACGTGAGCTGGCCACCGGCGCTCTGGGCGTGGGCGATCAGGGTGTCGGTGAGCGAGCGAACGTCGGCGCCGGGCTGGCGGGGTTCTGTCACGAATGACCTTCCGGAGGCGAAGAGCGGGCACGGCGGGTTCGTCCAGCGCAGCGAGGGTTACCGTGCCGGGCGATGTGGTTGAGGGACCCTCGTGTCACGGTCCGGCCGGTGGTCGGCGGTCCGTGCCGCGTGGGCAGGGGTGAATTGTAACGCCGTCTGCGGCGATCATCCTGCTCCGCACCACGTACCGCCGGTGGGGACCGTCGGTGGGGCGGAGATATGGGCTTCGCGGTAATGATAGCCGCGCGGCCGGCGAAGGGCTTCCGTCGTCGCGCCAGGTAGCGCGCAGGTCGTGTCCGAACTGCCGTCTGAGCAGGCAGTACGAGGTCGACGTGGCGATTGCGAGGATGCGCGTGTGGATCACCGAGGTCGCTGTCGGTCCGGCCGGCGGCGTGCCCACCAGGTCGCGGTTGGGCAACGGTTGTGAGCCGAGCATGGACGGGGCGGTAAGCACTTAAGCGACATTACCAACCGAAAGGGGCATATTGGCGGAGGTCGGCCGCTCAAGCCGCGAGGGCGTCGCGGGTGTGCCCCCCTCGCAGCGGATCCCCGGCGCCGAAGATCCTGGTCTGGTGCCGTCGTACGGCGTCGGGAACGATGATCTTCGGGAGCCTGGGTCGGTAGTTCCACCCACCCACATGCACCCGGAGTGCGGAAAGAGGCGAATCATGACCAACTCGGCCACGACACCGTCGGAGCTGCTGACCATCGCGGTGGAGGTGGCTCGGGCGGCGGCGGACACCGCGTACCGGATGCGCGCCGAGGGGGTCGTCGTCGCCGCCACCAAGAGCACCGTCACCGACGTGGTCACCGCCGCCGACCGGGCGGTCGAGCGGCAGATCCTCGACGCGTTGGCCGCGCTGCGCCCGGACGACTCGGTGCTGGGCGAGGAGTACGGCGAGGAAGCTTCCGGCGCGACGCGCAGCGGTGTGCGCTGGATCGTCGACCCGATCGACGGCACTGTGAACTACCTGTACGGACTGCCGCACTCGGCGGTCTCACTGGCCGCCGAGGTGGAGGGGGTGGTGGTTGCCGGCGTGGTGCGCAACGTGAGCACCGGCGAGGAGTGGACCGCCACGGCCGGCGGTGGGGCCTGGCGCGACGGTGTCCGGTTGCGATGCTCCGGGGAAGTCGATCTGGGGCAGGCGCTGGTCGGCACCGGCTTCGGCTACGACGCCCGCCGCCGGGCGCACCAGGCGCAGGTGGTCGCCGGTCTGATCGCACACGTACGTGACATCCGTCGGCTCGGCGCCGCGGCGCTGGACCTCTGCCTGGTCGCCGAGGGGCGGCTCGACGCGTACTTCGAAAAGGGTCTTGCGGCCTGGGACCTGGCCGCTGGCGGGCTGGTGGCCGCCGAGGCGGGGGTTCGGGTCGCTGGCCTGGCCGGTCGGCCGCCAGGGCCGGACCTGGTGGTAGCGGCCCCGCCCGCCCTCTTCGCGCCGCTGCACGACCGGTTGGCCGCGCTGGACGCCGCCGGCGGTCCCTGACCGGCGGACCAGCTCAGCCGGCTCCGGCCTTTCCAGTGGCCGGCTCTGGCCGGTGGGCCAGGTCGGTGCAGATCGCCGACCTGGCGCTGCGGTGGGCCGGTTACGCCGTCACTTGGCGGGCGGGGACGGGCAGGCGCCCTTGGGGGCCTCCGGCGGACCCGAGTCGCCGAGCGACTGGTTGACCTCGGTCGTGGTGGCGAGCTGCTGGAAGCGGTTGCCCAGCACCACGTCCACGGTGTCGTCGGCACGCTTCGGGTCGTAGCCCGGAACGGCGTTGTTCAGGAAGTACGCCTGGAGCAGGTGCGCGGAACCGACGCCCTTCGGGCCGTACCGCAGCAGCGCGACGCTGTCGACCTTCTTCTCGTTCCCGGTCTTCTTGACCTGGAACTGTCGATTGCTGAACTCGTCGGCGACGGTGTGGGCGAGACCGGGCTGATCCGTGGCGTTGAACACGTTGATCTTGACGTCCTTGCGCTCGCGCAGGGTCAGATCCGCCAACGGCCAGCCCTCGGGGCAACCCGCCGCGGTGCCCACGTTGCCCTGGCTGTCGCGGACCACGGCCACGACGACGAAGACCAGGGCGATGATCGCCAACAGGCCGACGACGACGAGTGCTCGCACGCGCGCAAAACTCATCAGGGCACTCCCCGGACCTCAGTGGGTGGTGGCGGCCAGGAACGATCGCTCAGGCCGCCGGCCGTCGAATACGCCGCTGAGGTTAACGGTTGTCCGGCCGTCGCGTGGAAACAGCCCGACATGCCGGCGCGCCGACCGCGAACCGGGTACTACTACCCCTATCTTCGTGTCGCCTGAATCACATTGGGAACAACTTCGCGTGCGGGGGCGTACATCTCAGCCGCAAGGGCGGTATACATGCCTCGCCCAAGGGGGGGTAAGGTTCCGCGCTCGCAGGGGAGTCGCCCCAGCGAGCTCGACCCGTTCGGTCCTCGGGTCGGGTGCCCGACACAAGTGGTGGCCGGCCAGCGGAACCGAAACAGCGTCGTCCGGCGTTACAACCGGAAGCGACAACATCGATATGGGAGAGTGAAACCGATGGCCACCGACTACGACGCCCCGCGTCGCGACGAGGTCGACCTCGGCGAGGACAGCCTGGAAGAGCTCAAGGCACGGCGCGTCGACTCACAGTCGGGCGCGGTGGACGTCGACGAGGCCGAGGTGGCCGAGAGCTTTGAGCTGCCCGGTGCCGATCTGGCCGACGAGGAGCTCACGGTCAAGGTGCTTCCGATGCAGCAGGACGAGTTCCGGTGCGCCCGCTGCTTCCTGGTCCACCACCGTAGCCAGCTGGCGGTCGAGCGTAACGGCGAGCTGATCTGCCGCGAGTGCGTCTGACAACCACAACAACACCGGCGGCGGCCTCCTGAACGGGGTCGCCGCTGCCGGTGTAGGCATGCGGCAGCGGTGGGTACCTGCTTGACTCGTAGCGGGTAGCCACAGCACCGGGAGGTCCGATGAGCGATCGAGGCGGCACCACCGATGGCGGCACGGACGACCTCGGCGCCACCCGTGGCACGGACGACCTCGGCGCCACCCGTGGCACCGACGACCTCGGTGCCACCGTGGCGGCGTTGACCGCTGACGACATCGCTCCGGCCCGACGCCGCCAACTGCTGACCCGGATGGTCGGGCAGGCCCGTGCGCGGGGCGTCTCCGACCTGTTCAAGCCCCGCGCCGCCGTGCGGTGGATGGTCGACGCCGTCGCCGAGATAGCCCCGCACGTGCCGGTACGGGACCTGGACACGCTGCGCCAACACTTCCCCGGCCTGGACGACGTCGCCCTGGCCGACCGGCTCATCCGTAACGCGTCGAGGACCACCGCCGCGATCGGCGCTGCCGGTGGGGGCGTCGCGGCCGTCGAGTGGACGGTGGCCCCCACCCTGCTCTCCGCGCCGGTGCTGCTCGCCGCCGAGACAGTGGCCGTGGTGGCGGTGGAGCTGAAACTCGTCGGCGAGTTGCACGAGATCCACGGCGTGGCACTACCGGCCGCCGGCAGTCAACGGGCGGTCGCGCTGGTGCACTCGTGGGCCACTCAACGCGGCGTCAACCCGATGGTGCCCGGCGTGGGAGTGGGAGCGGTGCTCGGCACCGCCGCCCGCAAGGAGTTGCGGGACATGCTGCTGCGGCGTTTCGGGCGCAACCTCACCACGCTGGGGCCGTTCCTGACCGGCGCGGCGGTGGCCAGCTTCCTCAACCGCCGGGCCACCCAGCAGATGGCCGAGCAACTCCAGGTCGACCTGCGTCGGCGGGGCATCGCCCGGCCCGCGCCACCGGCGGCCCTCCCAGGCCCGCCCACCGGCACCTGAGCGGGCCTCACCGTCGAACCGGCACCTGCGCGGGCCCATGCCATCCGACCGGCACCTGAGCCAGCCCGTCGGCGTCGGCTCAGCCCAGCTCGCCCGCCGTCGGGTGGGAAGCCGACAGGGCGTCCCGTGCGGTCAGCACCGCCTCGGCCAGCTCGACCGGGTGGCGGGTGCTCACCACCCAGAACGGGGTCGGATCCTCGGGATCGTCGAGGATCACCTGCACGGCCCCGCCGATCCACGGTCGCTGCACCACGAAGGCGAGCGGGTCCGCGCCGACACCGAGCACCTCACGTCGGCCGGCCACGTCCAGCGGCACCACGTCGGCCACGAAACGGACCGGCAGGCGGGCGTCGTCCACCCGCAGCTCGCCGTCGGTCACCCCGACCCGGATCCGGCCCAGCCACCACAGCCCGACCGCGGTGAGCGGCACCAACACGGCGAACGGCAGCCAGGCGCGGACGCCGGAGGCGCCCATCCAGATCTCGACGGCCAGCAACGCGGCGGCCACCAGCCCGGCCAGCCATAGCCACCAGGGCAGATCCAGCCGCTCGGTGTACGCCGAGCGGGCGGAGACCGGCGGCTGATCGGCGGACGGGGAGGGCGACATGCTCACTCCTGCGAGGGTACGGCGCACGGCGGCTCGACGAACCGGCAGGATGGCAGGGTCACCCCGCGAACCGGACGGAAGAGGGGACCCGTGACCGACGTCGTACCCGTGCCCGTGCAGCTGCTCGACCCGGAGCTGCCGTTGCCCACGTACGCCCATCCCGGCGACGCCGGGGCCGACCTGGTGGCGGCCGCGGACGTGGAGCTGCCACCCGGCGGCCGTGCCCTGGTGCCCACCGGTGTGGCCATCGCGCTTCCGGAGGGGTACGTGGGACTGGTCCATCCCCGCTCCGGTCTGGCGGCCAGGCTCGGCGTGACGGTGCTCAACGCGCCCGGTACGGTCGACGCCGGCTACCGGGGTGAGATCCTGGTCAACCTGATCAATCATGATCGGGATGTGCCGGCGAAGATCTCCCGCGGCGATCGGATCGCGCAGCTCGTGGTCCAGCAGGTCGCGCGGGCGCGGTTCGAGCCGGTGGTCGAGCTGCCCGCGTCCCGGCGCGGGACTGGTGGGCACGGGTCCACCGGTGGGCACGCCGGGCTGGTGCCGTCGCCGACGGGCCAGGACCGGGTCGAGCGGCGGCCGAGCGAGCCGGGCCGCGGGCAGACGGAAGAGGTGGCAGGGTGAGTGTGAACAGCGGAGGGCAGGCGCAGTGATCTTCTCCCGAAAGCGGGCCGATGCGGAGCGGCAGACCCGTGACGAGCGGGCTACCCAGGTCCCGGACCAGGGCGATGCCACGCCGACGCTGGAGCGCGGCCCGTACGACATCTCCGAGAGCTACGACGACGTGCAGCGACTCGACCTGGGCAGCCTGCACATCCCGGCGATCGCCGACGTCGAGGTGCGGGTGCAGGCCGACCCGCAGGGTGTGGTCCAGCAGGTGGTGCTGGTGCACGGTGACAACGCGCTCCAGTTGGGCGTCTTCGCCGCCCCCCGGTCCGAGGGGATCTGGGACGAGGTGCGCGAGGAGATCCGGCAGTCGCTGCTCCGTGACGGCGCGAGCGCGCAGGAGGTCGCCGGCGAGTACGGCCCGGAGCTGCACGCCCAGGTGAACACCCCGGACGGCGCGACGAACCTGCGGTTCGTCGGAATCGACGGGCCGCGTTGGATGGTCCGGGGCGTGTTCCAGGGCCCGGTGGCGACCGACCCGGCAATGGCCGGCCCGCTCGTCGAGTGCCTGGACGGCCTGGTGGTCGACCGTGGGCAGGAGGCGAAGCCGGTCCGCGAGCCGTTGCCGCTGCGGCTGCCCCGGGAGATCGCCGACCAGGCAGAGGCCGAGGCGGGCGACGCCGCCGCCGCGCCTCGTCAGGTCTGACCGGCGCGCACCGGCCCGCCGGAACCAGCCCCGTCGGCGTACGCTGGCGGCACGGTTCCGGCGCCGCCGGTGCCGGCCGGGGACGGCGAGCGTGGAGAGGGTGACGCGGAGGTCATGACGACCGACGAGGGCCGGGTGTCGCTGCGGCGCATCCTGCAGAGGTTCACCGCCAGCGAGGCCGAGATCGACGCGCAGGAGCTGCGTCGGGAGAGCGCCGAGTGCGGCGGAATCCCCGCCCAGCAGTGCTCCCGGGGTCAGCTGGTCTCGGTCGCCGGTCGGCTGCGCACCGTGGTCTATACGCCGCGCACCAATCTGCCCACCCTCGAGGCCGACCTGTACGACGGCAGTGACGTGGTGACCCTGGTCTGGCTGGGTCGACGGCACATCGCCGGGATCGAGCCGGGCCGGCATCTGACCGCCCGTGGCCGGGTGGCCGTGCGGGACGACCGCAAGGTCATCTACAACCCCTACTACGAGCTGGACTCGCCCAAGTGATGGCACTGCGGACGGAAGGCCGGCGATGACGACGGGACAGGACCGGGCGGCACAGCCGGATACCGACCCTCAGGACGAGGAGCCGCTGCCGACGATCGCCGAGCAGATGGCCGATCAGCTCGGCGGCTGGCGCGGGCTGGTCGAGTCCAGCATTCCGGTAGTGGTGTTCGTCGTCGCCAACATCATCGGCGAGTTGCGGCCGGCGGTGATCGCGTCGATCGCGGTCGCCGTGCTGATCGCAGGGCTGCGGCTGGCCCAGCGTCGACCGATCCGGCACGCCGTCAACGGGCTCTTCGGCGTCGGCGTCGGCGCGGCCATCGCGTGGCGCACCGGCGATGAGCGTGACTTCTACCTTCCCGGCATCCTCTACGGCATCGGCTACGGCATCGCCCTGCTGATCTCGGCCGCGATCCGCCAGCCGCTGGTGGGCTGGATCTGGTCGGTCCTGGTGGCCAAGGGCCGTTCGGAGTGGCGGTCCGACCCGAAGCTGGTGCGCACCTTCACCCAGCTGACAGTGCTCTGGGGCGTGGTCTGGCTGGCCAAGGTGGGGGTGCAGGCCGGGCTCTACCTGGCCCACCAGGACACCGCCCTGGGCGTGGCCCGGCTGGCGCTGGGCTACCCGCCGTACGCGCTGCTGTTGCTGATCACGGTCTGGACGGTGCGTCGGGTCACCCGGGAGTCGCCGCCGGCCCCGCTGCCCAGCGCCTGAGCGGCGCCCGGTCATCCGGGCCGCTCAGCGCGCCGGTCGGGCTCAGCGTGAGCCGCGCGTCCGTTCGACGCTGTCCGGCCCGAGGACCACCTGGCGGACCTGGTCCTCCACCTCGGCGGTGCAGACGAAGATCAGCTCGTCGCCGGCCTCGATCGGGTCGTCCGGGCTGGGCACCAGGACCCGCTTGCCGCGCAGGATCGCCACCAGTGCGGAGTCGCGGGGCAGCGGCACGGCGTGGATCGGCTGACCGACGTAGGGGGCGGTCGGCGGCAGGGTGATCTCGACGAGGTTCGCCTCGCCCTGTCGGAAGGTCATCAGCCGGACCAGGTCGCCGACGGTGACCGCCTCCTCGACGAGCGCGGCCATCACCCGCGGCTTGCTCACCGCGACGTCCACGCCCCACTGCTCGGTGAACAACCACTCGTTCTCGGCCCGGTTGACCCGGGCGACCACCCGGGGCACCGCGAACTCGGTCTTGGCCAGCAGCGACAGCACCAGGTTGGTCTTGTCGTCGCCGGTCGCCGCGACCACCACGTCGCAGCCGGCGACGTCGGCCTCCTCCAGGCTGGACAGCTCGCACGCGTCGGCCAGCACCCACTCGGCGGCCGGCACCCGGTCCGGGCGCAGCATCTTGGGCTGACGCTCGATCAGCATCACCTGGTGGCCGTTGTCGATCAGCTCCTGGGCGATCGAGCGGCCCACGTTGCCCGCGCCCGCGATGGCGACCCGCATGGCTCAGTGCCCTCCTTCCGGCGGCGTCGCCGCCACCGACGTGACCGTCGCCACGATGTCATCGCTGACCAGCATGAACACCTGGTCGCCCTCCTGCATGACCGTGGAGCCGGTGGGCAGCGTGCCGATGCCGAAGCGGATCAGGTAGGCCACCCGCGCCCCGGTCGCGTCCTCCAGCGTCCGCACCGGTCGGCCGATCCAGTCCTTGTGTACGGGCACCTCGACGATCGACACCGTGCTCGTGGGGTCGCGGAAGATCTCCACGTTGCCCTCCGGCACCAGGTGTCGCAGCATCCGGTCCGCCGTCCACCGCACGGTCGCCACCGTGGGGATGCCCAGCCGCTCGTAGACCTGCGCCCGGCGCTGGTCGTAGATGCGGGCGGCGACCCGGGACACACCGAACGTCTCGCGGGCCAGCCGAGCCGAGATGATGTTGGAGTTGTCGCCGCTGGACACCGCCGCGAAGGCGTCCGCGCGCTCGATGCCGGCCTGCCGGAGCACCTCGCCGTCGAAACCGGCCCCGGTCACCGTGATCCCGGCGAAGTCGGGGCCGAGCCGGCGGAAGGCGTCGGCGTCCTGGTCGATCACCGCCACCGAGTGCCCTCGGGACTCCAGGCTGTGGGCGAGCGTCGACCCGACCCGACCACATCCCATGATCACGACGTGCACGCTGTCCCTCCCAAGGTGCGTACCGCTGGCGCTGCCGGTGGCCTTCGAGTGCGAGCCTGCCACGTCCCGGTCGCGAGCGGGGACCGACCGTACCCCGCCGTCACGAGCAGCGGTGATCGCCCACCCCCGCGCCCCCGCCGTGGTGGTCGTACTCTTGGCGTTCGTGGCCAGTCCCACCTCGCTGCTGAAGCGGCTTCTCCTCGGTCGACCGTTCCGGTCCGACCGGCTTCAGCACACCCTCCTGCCGAAGCGCATCGCGCTGCCCGTGTTCGCCTCCGACGCGCTGTCCAGCGTCGCGTACGCGCCCGACGAGATCCTGCTGACCCTCTCCATCGCCGGCGCGTCCGCGTACTTCTTCTCGCCGTGGATCGCGCTGGCCGTGGTCGTGGTGATGCTCACCGTGGTGGCCAGCTACCGGCAGAACGTGCACGCCTACCCGTCCGGTGGCGGCGACTACGAGGTGGCCACTGTCAACCTGGGGCCGAAGTTCGGCGTCGGGGTGGCCAGCGCGTTGCTGGTCGACTACGTGCTCACCGTGGCGGTGTCGGTCTCCTCCGGGGTGGCCAACCTGGGCTCGGTGGTGCCGTTCGTGGCCACCCACAAGGTCCTGATCGCGGTGAGCGCTGTGGTCCTGCTCACCGCTGTCAACCTGCGTGGGCTGCGCGAGTCGGGCACGGCGTTCGCCATCCCCACCTACGGCTTCGTGATCGTGATGCTCGGGATGCTGCTCACCGGGCTGTTCCGGGTCTTCGTGCTGGGCGACGAGCTGCGCGCGCCGAGCGCCGACCTGGTGATCCAGGCCGAGCACAGCGTCACCGGTTTCGCGCTCGTCTTCCTGCTGCTGCGGACGTTCAGCTCGGGCGCCGCCGCGCTCACCGGCGTGGAGGCGATCTCCAACGGGGTTCCGGCGTTCAAGGCGCCGAAGAGCCGCAACGCCGCCACCACCCTGCTGCTGCTCGGCACCATCTCGGTGAGCATGTTGGTCGGGATCATCTGGCTGGCCCGGCTCACCCACCTGCAGTTCGTCGAGGATCCGAACCTCCAGATCGTGTCCGGCCCCGAGGGGTACGTGCAGAAGACGGTCACCACCCAGCTCGGGGAGACCGTCTTCGGTTCCGGGTCGATCCTGCTCTACGTGCTGGCCGGGGTGACCGCCCTGATCCTGTTCCTGGCCGCGAACACCGCGTTCAACGGCTTCCCGGTGCTCGGCTCGATCCTGGCCCAGGACCGCTACCTGCCCCGCCAGTTCCACACCCGGGGCGACCGGCTGGCCTTCTCCAACGGCATCACCTTCCTCGCCCTCTTCGCGATCGTGCTGATCGTCGGCTTCCAGGCCGAGGTGACGAAGCTGATCCAGCTCTACATCGTCGGGGTCTTCGTCTCGTTCACCGTCTCCCAGGTCGGCATGATCCGGCACTGGAACCGGCACCTGCGCACCGAGCGGGACCCGGAGGCGCGCCGCCGGATGGTCCGCTCCCGGGCGATCAACACGTTCGGCGCGGGCCTGACCGGCGCGGTGCTGGTGATCGTCCTGATCACCAAGTTCCTGCTCGGCGCGTGGATCGCCATCGCCGCGATGGCGGTGATCTACGTGCTGATGCTGGCGATCCGGCGGCACTACGACCGGATCGCCGTCGAGCTGACCCCACCGGACGAGGGCCGGGCCGTGCTGCCCGCCCGCAACCACGCGATCGTGCTGGTCAGCAAGGTGCACCAGCCGACGCTGCGGGCCATCGCCTACGCCCGCGCCACCCGACCGGACACGCTCACCGCGGTGACAGTCAACGTGGACGAGAAGGACACCAGGGACCTGCAGGCCGACTGGGAGCGCCGAGAGATGGCCATCCCGCTCACCGTGATCGACTCGCCGTACCGGGAGATCACCCGCCCGATCCTGGACTTCGTCGCCTCCACCCGGCGCAAGTCGCCCCGGGACGTGGTCACCGTGTTCATTCCGGAGTACGTGGTCGGCCGTTGGTGGGAGAACCTGCTGCACAACCAGAGCGCCCTGCGCCTCAAGGGTCGGCTGCTCTTCGAGCCGGGGGTGATGGTGGTCAGCGTGCCGTGGCAGCTCGCGTCGACAGCGAGCAAGAACCTGGACCGGCTGGACGCCACACTGTCCCGGACCCCGGCGCGTGGGCCACGGAGCGCCGTGCCACCGCTGGGCGCCGCCCCGCCGGTGGCCGCCGCGCCGCCCAGCGAGGGCGGGCCCGAGAACAGCGCAACGATGGGAAACACACGTGACTGAGCCGGGCGGTCCGCGGACCGCGACACCCAGGACGCCGTCGGCGTCGACCTCGTCGACGTTCGAGCGGGGGCTGGCCGAGACGGACCGGGTCGAGCTGACCGTAGACGCGGTCGCCCCCGGAGGGCACTGTGTCGCCCGGGTGGACGGGCAGGTGGTCTTCGTCCGACACGCGCTGCCCGGTGAACGGGTCATCGCCGAGGTCACCGAGGTGCACCGGGGGTTCGTCCGGGCCGACGCGGTGACAGTGCTGGAACCCTCACCGGATCGGGTCGAGCCGCCCTGCCCGTACGCCAAGCCGGGCGCCTGCGGGGGCTGCGACCTCCAGCACGTCGCACCGGCCGCGCAGCTGGCCTGGAAGACCGCTGTGGTCCGCGAGCAGTTGGTCCGCCTCGGTGGGCTGACCGACGTCGAGCTGGACCGGCTCGGCGTCCGGGTCGAGGCGTTGCCCGGTGGGCTGCTCGGCTGGCGCTCCCGGGTCCGCTACGCGGTCGACGCCGCCGACCGGGCCGGCCTGCTCAAGCACCGCTCGCACGAGGTGGTGCCGATCGACCGCTGCCGGATCGCCCACCCGGCCATCCAGCAGCTGCCGGTGCTCACCCCCACCGGTGCGCGCTGGCCGGCCGCCGAGGCCGTGGAGACCGTCGCCAGCACCGGCGGGGACGTGACCATCACGGAGATCCGCGACGGGATGCCCGTACCGGTCAGTGGCCCGACCGAGGTCCGCGAGGTCGCCGCCGGACGGGACTGGACGCTGCCCGCGTCCGCGTTTTGGCAGGTGCACCCGGCCGCCGCAGACACCCTCTCCGCCGCCGTGCTGGAGTTGCTGGACCCGCAGCCGGGCGAGGTCGCCTGGGACCTCTACGGCGGTGCTGGGCTGTTCGCCGCCGGGCTGGCCGCTCGGGTCGGCGCGACCGGCCGGGTGACAGTGGTCGAAGCGGCGGCGCAGGGTGTCGCCGCCGCCCGGGAGAACCTCGCCGACCTGCCCAGCGTCGAGGTGGTGTCGGCCCGGGTGGAGACCGCGCTGGCCCGCCGACGAATCACCGGCCCGGTCGACGTGGTGGTGCTCGACCCGCCGCGCTCCGGGGCCGGCGCCCAGGTGGTCCGCGCGCTGGTCGCCGCCGGCCCGCGGGCGGTCGCGTACGTGGCCTGTGACCCGGCCGCCTTCGCCCGGGACGTGCGTACCTTCGCCGACCTCGGTTGGCGGCTGGCGGCGCTACGGGGCTTCGACCTCTTCCCGATGACGCAGCACGTCGAGCAGGTCGGGCTGCTGCTTCCCCCGGACGGGCGGTAGAACACCCGACGTCGGCGCCTGACCGGGTGCTCAGCTGCCCACTCCCCGCCAGGCGCGGGTGCGTGGGGCTCGGGCCAGGCTGCGGAGTACCGGGGGGCCGATAGACTCTCCGGTCATGAGTGTTGAAGAGGACACGGCCAACCACGGCCGGCTGCTGGGGACGGTTCGCGGTCCGCAGGACGTCAAGCGGATGTCCGGCGAGGAACTGGACGTCCTCGCCGCCGAGATCCGGGACTTCCTGATCACCAAGGTCTCCCGTACCGGCGGGCACGTCGGGCCCAACCTCGGTGTGGTCGAGCTGACGCTCGCCATGCATCGCGTCTTCGACTCCCCCCGTGACCGGCTCCTGTTCGACACCGGCCACCAGGCGTACGTACACAAGATCCTTACCGGACGTCAGGCCGGCTTCGACAAGCTCCGTCAGCGCGGTGGCCTCTCCGGCTACCCCAGCCAGGCGGAGAGCGAGCACGACCTCATCGAGAACTCGCACGCTTCCACGGCGCTGTCCTACGCCGATGGCCTCGCCAAGGCGTACGCCCTCCGGGGCGAGGCGCGCAGCGTCGTGGCAGTGGTCGGTGACGGCGCGCTGACCGGCGGCATGTGCTGGGAGGCGCTGAACAACATCGCCACCGCCGGCAACTCCCTCGTGATCGTGGTCAACGACAACGGCCGGTCCTACTCGCCGACCATCGGCGGGCTGGCCGACCACCTCTCCTCGCTGCGGCTCAACCCCGGCTACGAGAAGGTCCTCGACACCGTCAAGGACGCCCTCGGCTCCACGCCGCTGGTCGGCAAGCCGATGTACGAGGTGCTGCACGCTGTCAAGAAGGGCATCAAGGACGCGGTCGCCCCGCAGGCCATGTTCGAGGACCTGGGCATCAAGTACGTGGGCCCGGTGGACGGGCACGACGTGGGCGCGGTCGAGGCGGCGCTGCGCGCGGCCAAGAACTTCGGCGGCCCGGTCATCGTGCACGCCGTCACCCGCAAGGGTTACGGCTACCGCCCCGCCGAGGAGGACGAGGCGGACTGCCTGCACGGGCCCGGCAGCGCCTTCGACGTGGAGACCGGCGCGCTGCTGGCCGCCCCGTCGGTGAAGTGGACGCACGTCTTCGCCGACGAGCTGCTGGCCATCGCCGACGAGCGCCCGGACGTGGTGGGCATCACCGCCGCCATGGCCGAGCCGACCGGCATCGCCAAGCTGGCCCGCAAGTACCCCGAGCGTGTGTACGACGTGGGCATCGCCGAGCAGCACGCGGCCACCTCGGCGGCCGGGTTGGCGCTCGGTGGCCTGCACCCGGTGGTAGCGGTCTACGCCACCTTCCTCAACCGCGCCTTCGACCAGGTCCTGCTGGACGTGGCGATGCACAAGCTGCCGGTGACCTTCGTGCTGGACCGGGCGGGCATCACCGGCCCGGACGGGCCCAGCCACTACGGCATCTGGGACATGTCGGTCTTCGGGGTGGTGCCGGGGCTGCGGATCGCCGCTCCCCGCGACGCCGCCACCCTGCGCGAGGAGCTGCGCGAGGCGCTGGCCGTCGACAACGGCCCGACAGTGGTGCGGTTCCCGACCGGTGCCGTCGCCGCGGACCTGCCGGCGCTGCGCCGGGTCGGCACCGTCGACGTGCTGGCCGAGTCCGCCCGTACCGACGTGCTGCTCGTCGCCGTCGGCTCCTTCGGCCAGTTGGGCATGGAGGTGGCCGCCCGGGTCGCCGAGCAGGGCTACGGGGTCACCGTCGTCGACCCGCGCTGGGTGCGTCCGGTCCCGGCGGAACTGGTCGACCTGGCCGCCCGCCACCGGCTCGTGGTCAGCGTCGAGGACGGCGTCCGGGTCGGCGGGGTGGGCGACGCGCTCGCCCAGGCGATGCGTGACGCCGACGTCCGGGTACCGCTCAAGGATCTGGGTGTGCCGGCCGACTGGCACCCGCACGGCACCCGCGCGCAGATCCTCGCCGACCTGGGTCTGACCGCTCAGGACGTGGCCCGCAACGTCACCGGTTGGATCTCCGGCCTGGATGCCACCCCGGACCGCCTCACCCCCAGCGACGCGGCCGCACAGAACTGACGAGACGAACGACGGCGGGCGTCCCGAGGGACGCCCGCCGTCGCATATCCAACCCCGCCCTGCCCTGCGCGCCCCGCCCTGCGCGCCCCGCCCCGCCTCCGCCGATCTTGCACTTTCGGTTGGCGTATTGCACCTTGCGTGTCGATTTGTCGGCACAGAAAGTGCAAGATCGCGCGGGCGGGGCGGGGCGGGGTGGGGTGTGGGGTGGGGGTGGGGGGTGGGGGGTGGGTTTAGCGGGGGGAGATTGAGCGGTAGTGGGTTTTGTCGGTGTTGGCGAGGCTGTAGGTCTGGGAGCGGGACGGGGTGGGGATGACCGCCAGGCCGGGGCGCTCGACCAGCAGGGGAGTGCCCGGCGGAACGGACAGGGAACTGTCCCGGGTGGCCCGCCAGCTCAGCACCACCAGCGGCTGACCGGGCACCGGAAGTTGGTACGCCTGCAAGGGGGTGGCCCGGTCGGCGGGTGAGACGACCGGCGCGCTCCCGTCGGCCGGTCGGTAGATCACCGCCGTCATCGCGCCGGCGTCGGTGTCCCAGCTGAGCTGCTGCAACTCGGCCGGCTCGCCACCGCCGAGGGCGACTTCGCCCAGCGAGCGCACGGTGAGCTTCGCCATCGGCCAGGACGTCGGTACCGAGCGTGGGGCGTCCCGGTCCCCGATCCGGCGCGGAATGCTGCCGAAGGGGCCCCGATCGCCGGACAGCACGCAGGTGTCCAGGCCGGTGAGCGCCCGCCGGCCCGTACCGGACTCGTCGCGGACCAACGGGTAGCGCGGGTCGACGGTGCCGGTGCCCAGGTCGAGCAGCCGGTCGGCGGCCCGCCCACGGGGGAGCGACTCCGTGGTTCGCAGGGTCGCGGTAACGCCGACAGCCGTGCAGGACGGCACGTCGACAGGTGCGCTGAGACCGTCCGCGATCCTCAACGTCCGGTCCTGCGGCCCGAGCAGGCTCTGCACCCGGGCCGAGACCAGGTAACGCCGACCGCCGGCCGTCTGCACCGGCAGCACGTCGGAGTAGACGAGGTAACCCGGATCGGTGTACTCGGTGGCGCGGGTCACCGCGTACCGGTCGCCCTCGCGGGTCAGTTGCAGCAGCCAGGAGGCGCTTTCGCCGGGTACGTCGGCGGCCACCAGCGCCACCGGGGCGCCGTCGACCCGACCGGAGAAGAGGATGCCGGACGAGGGCAGATGCGCGCGGTCGTCGGCCGGCGACCGCCAGTTCCGGACCGCTGCGGTGACCGCCGCCGTCGCCGTGGCGTCCCCGGAGAGGTCGCCTCGGGGTGGCCACACGGCGAGGGTGCCGTCCAGGCTGTCGTACCCGACCCGGAGGTCCTGCGGCTTCCGCTCGGCTACCGGACCGCAGGCCGTGCCAGCCAGCAGCGCGCTCAGCAGGACGGGAAGCGCCCTGCCGTACCGACGGCCTGCAGTCACCTGGCCCGCCCCCCGATCGCCTCGCCGTCGCTGTCGGAAAGCGCCATAGTACGAGATGTCCGATGCGGCACCTCAGTTGGCCGGCCTCGTACCCACCACAATGGACAGCACCGGGGGTTTAGGGCGTTTTGGTTGCTCCGGTAGACTCCGCCGACTGTGACGCCTGCCGAGTCCCGCGCCCTGCCCGCGCCGCACCCGGAGGCGGCAGCCGACTCCGCCGAGCTGGTGAGTTACCGCACACCGGCCGGCCTCTTCGCCGGCCCGCCCGCGCTGACCGCCCCCAGCACAGCGCCGGCCGAGCCCGAAGCGCTGACCGCCCGCACCGCAGCACCGGCCGAGCCCGAAGCGCCGACCGCCCGCACCGCGGCACCGGCCGAGCCCGAAGCGCCGACCGCCCCCACCACAGCGCCGGCCAATCCCGACGTGCCGACCGACCCAGAAACGCCGGCAGTGCCCGAAACGCGGGCCGAGCCCGGAGCAGCGGCCGAGAGCGCGGTGCCGACGCGGGCGCGGTGGCGCCGGTGGACTCGGCGTCGGCAGCACCTGGCGGTGGGCGGGCTGTTCCTGCTCGCCGCACTCTGGGTGACCAGCCGGATCTGGCTGGACCCGTCCGGTCGGGTGGCCTCGCTCTACACCGGTGACCCGGCGCAGGTGCAGTTCTTCCTCGCCCACTCGGTACGCGTGGTGCTGCACGGCGAGTACCCGTTCTACACCGAGCAGTTCAACTACCCGGACGGCGTCAACCTGATGGCCAACACGGCCGTGTTGGCGCTGGGCATCCCGATGGTCCCGGTGACGCTGCTCTTCGGGCCGGCGGTCTCCTTCGTGGTGCTGGTCACGCTCGGTCTCGCCGGCACCGCGATGGCCTGGTACCTGATGCTCTCCCGCCACCTGGTGCGTACCCCGCTCGCGGCGGCGGTCGGCGGCTGGTTCTGCGGGTTCTCGCCCGCGATGCTCTCGCACGCCAGTTGGCACCCGAACATCATCAGTCAGTTCCTGCTGCCGTTCATCGTGTGGCGGGTGCTGGTGCTCACCCGCTCCGGAAAACCGGTCCGGGATGGGGCCCTGCTCGCCCTGCTGGTCACCGCGCAGGCGTTCATCAACGAGGAGATCCTGCTCTTCACGGCGTTGGCCTGCGGGGTCTTCCTGCTGGCGGTGCTGGCCCAGGAGCCGGCCCGGTGGGGGGCGGCGTGGCGACCCCTGGGCGCCGGCGTGGTGACCTGCGCGCTGCTGGCCGGGGCGCTGCTGGCGTACCCGCTCTACGTGCAGTTCGCCGGGCCAATGGCGTACCACGGGCTCAGCGACGCGGTGAAGGACTACGGCAACGACATCGCCGCCTTCTTCGCCCCCGGCTCGCCCACCCTCGGCGGCAACCAGCGGGCCAACATCAACCTGGCGCCGAACTACTCCGAGGAGAACGCCTTCTTCGGCTGGAGCCTGTCGATGCTGGCCATCGGCATCGTGGTCTGGCTACGCCGGGAGTTGATCGTTCGGGCGCTCGCGGTGACCGGCGTGTTCTTCGCCGTGCTCTCCCTCGGCGAGCGGGTCTCCTGGTGGGACCGCGAGCTGATCACCGGGCCGTGGCAGTGGTTGGTCCACCTGCCGCTGCTGGACGCTGTGGTGCCGACCCGGTTCGGGCTCATCACCAGCGTGGTGATCGGCCTGCTGCTGGCGCTCGCCGTCGAGCGGGCCTGGGCGCTACGCCCGGCCGACCGCCGTACCGTCCACGTGCTCACCGCCGCGGGCCTGGCCTTCGCGCTGCTGCCGATCGCACCGATGCCCCTGCGGATGGTCTCCCGGCCGCCGGTGCCGGACTTCATCACTGCCGACCGGTGGCGGGCGTACGTCGGGCCGGACCAGACGCTGGTGCCGATCCCGGTGCCCAGCATGGGCAACACGCACGGCATGCGCTGGGCGGCGGCCACCAACCTCGACTTCAAGATCCCCGGTGGTTACTTCCTCGCGCCCCGCAACGGCAACACCGGTGACGCGGGCCGGTTCGGCGGTCGTCCCAGCGGGGTTGGTCAGATGCTGGAGGAGGTGGCGACCACCGGCCGTACGCCCAAGCTGGACGACCGGCAGCGTCGGCGCTTCGCCGACGAGCTGCGGCACTGGCGGGCGGCGATCCTGGTGCTGCCAGTGCGGCAGCAGAACGCCGAGCCGCTGCGACGTACGGTCGAGGAGCTGGTCGGCCCGGGCCGCCAGGAGTTGGACGTCTGGGTCTGGGACGTCCGGACGCTCACCGACCGTTCGGTCTGATGACCACCGGGACGACGTCCCCGAACATCGCGCCCCCGGCGACGGTCGGCGTGTTCCGTCCGGCCTGGCTGCGGGACGCGCTGGTGGTGGCCGGCTATCTGGGCCTCGCCGTGCTGGTGACCAGCGGGCAGTGGGGTCACCCGTGGCGGCTGTTCCACCAGGCGGGTGACCAGATCCTCTTCGAGTGGATGCTGGCCCACGCGGCGCATGCCGTGGTCGAGGGGGAGAACCCGCTCTTCAGCACCGGGTTGAACGCGCCCGACGGGGTCAACCTGATGGCGAACACCTCGGTGCTCGGCCTGGGTGTCCCGCTCACCCCGGTCACCCTGCTCTTCGGGTCGCAGGTGGCGTTCTGCGTGGCGGTCGTCTGCTGCCTCGCCGGGACCGCCGTCGCCTGGTACGTGCTGCTGCGCCGCCGGCTGGTCGCCACCCGGGCCTCGGCAGCGGTGGGTGGGCTGATCTGTGGCTTCGCCCCGGGCATGATCGCTCAGGCGGGCGCCCACCTGCACATCGCCGCCCAGTTCCTGGTGCCCGCGATTCTCGCCCTGGTGTTCCGGCCCGCCTCGGAGACGACGCGACACGGCGTGTGGCGGCCCGGCGTCGGCCTGGGGCTGCTGCTCGTCTGGCAGGTCTTCATCGGCGAGGAGGTGCTGGTCTTCCTGGTGCTCGCGGCCGGCGTCTTCGCACTGGGTTACGCGCTCGCCGACCGGGTGGCCGCACGGCGACTGGCGCCGGCCCTCTTCGGCCGACTCGCGGTGGCGGCCGGCGTGGCGGCGGTGCCGTTGGCGTACCCGCTGTGGTTCCAGTTCCACGGCCCGCAGCACTACTCCGGGATGGCGTTCGCCACGCAGGGCTTCCAACTGGACGTCACCTCGTTCACCGCGTCGGCCCGGCAGACAGTGCTGGGTGACGACTGGCTGCCGGGGCTGCTCTCGCCGAATCCGACCGAGGAGAACTCGTTCTTCGGCCCAGGCCTGCTGGTGCTCGCCGTGGTGATCGTGATCTGGCAGTGGCGACGACCGCTGGTCCGGGCGCTGGCCGCCTGCGGCGTGGTCTTCGCCCTGCTCTCGCTCGGCGACGAACTGCGGGTGGACGCCGAGGCCACCGGCATTCCGGGGCCGTACCGGCTGGTCGGCGGACTGCCGTTGCTCGATCTCGCGGTGCCGGCCCGGTTCGCGCTGGTCTGCGTACCGGTGCTGGGTGTGCTGGTGGCGCTGTCAGTGGACCGGGTCGGGGCCGCGCGCGGGCCGAACGTGGCGCCGGACGTACCGGTGCGGCTGCTGTGGGCCGGCGCGGTCGCCGCCGCGTTGCTGCCCCTGATTCCGACGCCGATCCGCGTGGTGCCGGTCGCGCCGGTGCCGGCGTTTCTCGCCGCCGGTGGCTGGCGTCAGCTGGTGCCGCCCGGCCGGACGGTGGTAGCGGTGCCCCCGGTCACCGGCGCCGCGCGCAGCCCGGTGATGCTCTGGTCCGCCCGTACCGGTCTGGGGTTCGCCGCGCCGGGCGGCTACTTCATCGGGCCCAGCGGCCCGGACGACCCGGCGGCCCGCTGGGGTGCGCCGGACCGGCCCACGTCGGTACTGCTGCGGGAGGTGGCCGAGACCGGCGCGGTGCCGGTGCTCAGCGACGCCGACCGCCGCCAGGCCATCGAGGACCTGCGGCACTGGCGTGCCGCGGTGGTCGTACTCGGGCACCTGGAGCACGGTGACCCGGTCCGCCGGACCGTCGACGACCTGCTCGGCCCGGGCCGGCCGGTCGACGGCGGATGGTTGTGGGACGTCCGGGACCGGGTCGGCTGACTAACCCACCAGGGCGCGCACGTCCCAGACCCAGACGTCGTCGACCCGCTGCGGTGGCCCGATCAGGGCGGTGACCAGCTCACGGAGCACCGCCTCGCGGGGGTGCGCCCCGAGCACCACCACCGACGCCCGCCAGAACCGCAGGTCCTCGACGGCCTGGCGGCGGTTCTCGTCGGTCAGCGCCGGAACCGTGCCGCTGTCCATGGTGGAGTAGATGAGGGAGCTGGTCGGTCGGTTCGGCGCACCGAAGACCCCCTCACCCAGCTCGTTCGGGCCGATGAAGTAGCCGCCCGGAACGGGGAACTCCTGCCCGGTCAGCGCACTCCACCGCAGCGTCGGCAGACCATGAACGTTGCTCGGGATCGGCACCGGCACCAGGGTTCGACCCGCCGGCACGTACGGCCGCCAGCCGCCAGCGGTGATGAAGTGCGGCGGCGGGTCGATCTGCTGGGCGGGCAGCGGGCGGGGGAACAGCGGCAGCACGGCGAGCGCGACCGCCGCGTACCCCACCGGGCGCAGCCACCGGCGGCGCGTGGCGGCCGGCGCGGCCGGCTCGTCGTCGGACGTCGCCGGGGTGGCCTCGGCCACCCGCTGGGCCGGCACCCGCGGCTGGTCGGCCACCGGGCGCCCCTGGCGGTGCGCGGCGTCCCAGGTCAACGCGAGCAGTACGCCCACGGCGGCGGCGACCACCAGCGTCAACCGGGTCGGCATCATCATCTCGACCAGCGGCAGGTCGTCCGACACGTACGACCACGGGCCGCGCACACCGGTCTCCACACCGTCGAAGCGCACGAACGGCCCGATCGCGGCCACGCTGAACACCACGATGAGCACCGCGGCGATCCGGGCGGCCAGCGAGCGGCGTACGAGCAGCACCAGGGCCACCACCGAGAGCAGCACCAGCGGCCAACCGAACCAGGTGTTCTGCTCGGTCAGGCCGATGGTCTTCTCCACGGCCGGGTCACCGGCCCAGGTGTCCCGGGCGAAGGTGACGAAGGCGACCAGGTCCTCGCCCCAGTTGTGGAACACGCCGCCCTGCAGACCCCGGTAGGACTGCGGGCCGTTGAACTGGAACCAGATCGGGTACGCGGTGAGCACCAGGGCCAGCCCGCCGGCGACGCCGAGCCCGGCCAGGAAGGTGCCGGCGACGGCCCGGGTCGCTCGCGGCCGCTGCACGGCGTACGCCAGCACGATGACCAGGCAGGCCAGCGCGGTGAGCAGCAGCATCTCCTCGTTGATGAAGATCTGGTACGCCACCAGCGCACCGAGCACGAGCCCGTTGCGTCGCCACCGGCCCGGCTCGCCCAGGGTCAGCACCCGCACCACGATCAGCGGGAGCAGGAAGTTGGAGACGAAGTTCGGCTGGCCGTTGGCGTGGTGGATGATTCCCGGCGCGAAGCCGAGGAACGCGCCGCCGACGAACGCCGCCGCCCGGGAGCGCACCAGGTGGCGGGAGAGCATCCAGTAGCCGGTGCCGGCGGTGGCCGCGAGCGCCGCGCCCAGGTAGATCGCGTACACCACCTGGGGGCCGAGCAGCATGGTCAGCGGGGCCAGCGGCAGGGTCACCCCGAGCAGCGAGGTGTTTGCCATCATGTTCACCCCGTCCGGGGCGTTCTGACGGGCCGTGAACAGCGGGTTCTCCAGGTGCCGCACCGAGTACTCGCCGTGCGCGAACAGCCACTCGAACCAGCTGTGGTCGGTGGGCAGGTGCGAGGAGACCCGGCCGTTGACGTCACCCCAGTAGTTGAGGCAGACGAAGACGCCCAGCAGCACATAGGCTCCGAGGGCCAACAGGTCGGCTCGGGCCGGACGGCGTCGAGGCCGCCGTGTCGACTCGGCCTCCACCGGGTCGGCGTCGGTCACGGGATTCAGCGAAGGGTCTACCACCGGCACAGCCACGACGCGCCATCGTACAGGCGGGGTTCCGTCACTTTTGCCGGGCCGGTGCGCTGACTGTCGGTTTGCCGGACGGTGACCCGTCGGCCAGCCTTACCTGGCGACGGAAGGAGGGTCGTTGTCGATCATCGAGTTGGGCGAGATTCGCGACGAGCCCCTGTCGGCGTCTCCGGTTCGCCGCCCGCGCGCCGTCGGTCGCCCGCTGCGCAGCGCGACTGTGCTGTTCCTCAGCCTGGTGGTGCTGGCCGGTGCCGCGCCGACAACGCGGCGAACGGTGAGCGTGGTGCCGGCGTCGCGGACGGCCACCGCGTACCTGGCCGGGGACGCCGTCTTCGTGGTCGATCCGCCGACACCCGACGGGGACCGGTACCTGACCGCGTACGCCCGACCGGCGGCGAACGGCGCCGGGGTGCGGCGGCGGTGGCAGGCGCCGTTGGCCCGCACCGGTGACTACCTCGACGTCCGGGTCGAGCACGGGTTGGTGCTGGCGATGGCGGTCAGGGCCCCCAACCGGCTGTTCCAGACCACCGCCTTCGACACCGCGACGGGCCGGCAACGCTGGCAGCATCCCGGTGCTCCCCAGCCGACAACCGGCGGTGGCCTGCTGGTGACCAATGGCCGGGAGGACGGGTCGGGCGCGATGAGCGGGGTCGAGCCCGACACCGGCCTGGTGCTCTGGTCGCTGCCGATCCCGCCGGCCGCCAGCCCCACCTACCACCTCACTCCGGAGGGGCAGGTCGACCGGTTCGTGCTCCTGCAACCGACCGGCGAGGTGCAGGTGTACGACGCCGGCACCGGCCAGCTGCTGCGCAGCATCGACACGCTGCCCGGTGACCGGTCGGCGTACCAGCGGGTGCAGATCGTCGACGACCTGCTGCTGCTCGTCCCGCCGGGCAGCACCCGGCTGGTGAGCTTCGGGCTGACCGAGTTGGAGCCACTGTGGACTGCGGAGGTGACGCTGGTGTCGCATGTGCTCGAATGCGGCGGTCTGCTGTGCGCGGTACCGCAGACCGGCGGCCTCCAGGTGCTCGACCCGGCCACCGGCTCCGTGCGGTGGTCGGAACCGGGCCAGGACGTCCTGGCCGACGTCCGGTACGGTCGGCTGCTGATGGCCAGGCCCGGCCAGGGGTACGCGGTGCGGGACGCGGCCACCGGGCAGGTACGGACCGAACTGGGCGCGTGGAGTCTGATGCCGGTGCTACGGCCGGACGACCCGCTGGTCGGTGTGCGGCGGGGTGACGACGGCCGGATGGTCGTCGCCGAACTGGACCTGGTGGCCGGCCGAACACGCATCGTCGACGTGCTGCCGGGCATCGCCGGCAGTTGTCAGGCGTCCCTGCCGGTGCTGCTCTGCCAGCGCCTCGACGGCACTACCGCTCTGTGGAGGTTGACGCGGTGACCGACTCGGTGATCGACCTCGGCGAGCTGCGGGACGACAGGGACCCGGAGTCGACGCCGCGCCCACCTCGCGCTCACGGTCGCCCGCTGCGCTGCGCGCTGGTCGTGGTGCTCGCGCTGGTCACGCTCGCCGCGTCCGCCGTCGTACCGCCCCGGCCGGCCCCGGTGACACTGCCGGGCCGGCCCGGGTCCGATGTCATGATCGATGGTGACCTTCTCCTGGTCATGGAACCGGCCATCACCGAAGCGCGGCAGGCGCGGCTGGCCGCGTATCGAATGCCCGGCATCGAGCAGGTCTGGCAGGTGACGCTGCCGGCGGAGGCTCAGTACTGGGGGATGACGCCGCTGGCCGGAATGCTGCTGGCCACCGGGTACGAGATCGGCCCGGAGGGTCGGGAGACACTCACCGTCGCACTGGACCGGGCGACCGGGGCGTACCGGTGGCAGCAGCCGGGCGCCGTCTCCAAGCTGACCGACGGCAATCTGCTGCTGCGCAGCGGCGGCGAGACCGTACCGTCCAGTTTGCGCGCTGTGGATCCGTGCTGCGGCACCGTGCGTTGGGAGCAATCCGGCCTCAGCGCCGACATGAGGGTGCGGGACACCGGGCTCGGGGTGGACCGGGTGGTGCTCAACCAGGTGGACGGGCCGGTCGAGGTACGCGACGCGATCACCGGCGCGGTGCTGGCCCGCGCCGACCTGCGCCCACCCGACGGCGGTCGGATCGGACTGGACCTGACCAAGGACCTGCTGCTGTCCATCGACAGAGGCTCGGGCACTGTCACCGCGTACGAGCTGGACCAGCTCAAGCCCCGCTGGACCCGCGCCAGGGTGCACATCGACTTCGCGCTGGACTGCGGCCCCGTCCTGTGTCTGCGCACCGGCAACAACGAACTACAGGCGCTCGACCCGGCAACCGGCGAGGTGCGCTGGCGCAGCAGCCAGTGGGGGTGGGCCTGGCCGGCCGACGGCCGGCTGTTGGCCAACCTCAGCGGTGTCGGTCCGTCGGAGCAGTACGTCGTGCTCGATGCGCTGACCGGCCAGCAGCTGGCCGACCTGGGCCGGTGGGAGCTGTACCAACTCGGTGCCGGCGGCCGGCTGTTCGGCCTACGCCGGCATCCCGACGGAGGGATGCTCGTCGGTGAGCTGGACATCGCCGCCGGGAAGGTGCACATCCTGGACGTGCTGCCCGATGTCACCGGGGGGTGTCAGGCGGTCACCGGCTACCTGGTGTGCGTCGCCACCACGACCGGCTCGTACCAACTCTGGAAACTGACCGACTGATCACCAGTTCGCCTGGGTGGCCGGCGGGGGCAGCGGCACCGACACGGGCCGCAGCACGTACGCCACCCCGCCGCTGCCGCGTTGCCAGACCGCCTCGAACCCCTGTCGGGGCACTGTGCGACGGACCGCGTCGTCGTCCGGGGCGTACGGGTCGTTGAGCACCGGGTCGCCGTCGGCGGTGAAGCCGACCAGCACCATCAGGTGCCCACCGGTGTCGTACCCGAGCCCCGGCACCTCGTCGGCCCGGAACGCGGCGGAGACGATCAGCGGGATGCCGGCGGCGACGAACGCCTCCGCCTCGGCCAGCGACCGCAGCCGGGTGACGAACGCGTCCACCCCGTGCAGACCGGCGTACGCGGTGTTGAACGGCCAGTTGCCGGCCCCGGCGTACGCGTGGTCGTAGCAGTGCCGGGCGGCGTGCACCACCACCGGACGCGGGCCGGACGGCTCCACCCAGGCGTAGCGGTCCGGCGTCGGCTCGGCGCCCCAGTAGGCGAGCACCATCGAGGTGCAGGTGGGGCTGCACCAGGAGTCCCCGCCACCACCCCACTGCGGGTACTGGCCGGCGTGCAGCCGCTGCGAGTAGCGGGGCACGTCCAGCACCCGACCCCAGGCGGCGGACGAGACGGGCTTCCCCGCGTACCAGTGGTCGGCCGTCGTGGGGCCGGTGGCGACCGCGCCGATGCTGCGCAGCACCGGGCCGGTCGGGCCGCCGGCGGGCCGGCACAAGGTCACCCGCGTCTGCCAACCGGTGACCGTCGCTCCGGTCACGATCAGGGTGTCGGTGTCGACACGGGCGGCACTGTCGCGCTGTCCGGGCAGCGACGTGCGCCGTACCGTGTGGTCGCCGGCGGCCCAGTGGGCCAGCCGGTACCAGTCGGTGCTCGGCGCGTCGTCGTTCCAGCCGCGCAGGTCGACCTCGATCCAGCAGTCGTCCGGGGTGTCGGCCGTCCAGGACGGCACCACCTCGGCGATGGCGAAGCCGACAGGTACCGGCGGCGACGTCCAGGTGCCCCGTTCGGCGACGCCGTCGAGGACGAGCCCTCGACCGCTGGGGCGCAGGCCGTCGCCGCTGCCGCTGGTCGTGTCGTCCGGCAGGTGGAAACCCCGGTAGGCGATGTCCCGCCGGGTGGGTGGTGCCGCAGTGGTCATGCCAGTCCGTCCGTCGTTCGGTGCCGCCGGCCAGCATCGCGTACGCCGCGGTGGCCCGCAACGCCGGCCGGCGCGGCCGGCGAGGGACGATGGTTGCCGGCCGGCACTAGGTTGTCGGTGGTCAGCAGCGAGGAGGCCGGGATGCGGGTACTGGTGGTCGAGGACGAGCGCAACCTCGCCGACGCGATCGCACGGGGGTTGCGCAAGCGGGGGATGGCGGTCGACGTGGCGTACGACGGCGACGCCGGCCACGAGGCGGCGTTCATCACCCGGTACGACGTGGTGGTGCTCGACCGCGACCTGCCGGGTGTGCACGGCGACCAGATCTGCGCCGACCTGGCGGCCTCCGGCGCGTTGACCCGGGTGCTGATGCTCACCGCCAGCGGCACTGTGGCCGATCGGGTGGAGGGGTTGCAGCTCGGCGCGGACGACTACCTGCCCAAGCCGTTCGCCTTCGACGAGCTGGTCGCCCGGGTGCAGGCGTTGGGCCGGCGGGCCACCCCGGCCGCTCCGCCGGTGCTCGAACTGGCCGACCTGGTGCTCGACCCGGCTCGCCGGGTGGCCACCCGGGCCGGGGTGCCGGTGGACCTCACCAACAAGGAGTTCGGGGTGCTCTGCGAACTGCTCAAGGCGCGTGGCGCGGTGGTCTCCAGTGAGGAGCTGCTGGAACGGGTCTGGGACGCGAACACCGACCCGTTCACCACCATCGTCCGGGTCACGGTGATGACGCTGCGCAAGAAGCTCGGTGACCCGCCGTTGATCGAGACGGTGGTCGGGGCGGGCTACCGCACCGCCGAGGTAGGCGCATGAGCCGCCGGCTGCGACCCACCCTGCGGCTGCGGCTGACACTTCTCAACGGGGTGCTGCTGATCGGGGCCGGAGCGATCCTGGTGTTGCTGGCCTGGCTGCTGGTCCGCGACGCGTTGCGCCCCACCGACGAGTTGGTGCCCGGCACGATCGTGCTGCTCTCCGACGGCCGGCAGATGGACGCCGCCCAGTGGCAGCGGCAGTTGGTGGATGCCGCCTCCGGGGAGCTGCTGGCCAAGGGCCTGGTCGCGCTGTTGGCGATCAGCGTGGTCGGGGTGGCCGGCGCGTACGCGGTGGCCGGTCGCGCGCTGCGCCCACTGCACCAGGTCACGGCGACCGCCCAGCGGCTCGGTGAGGCGACGCTGGACCAGCGGATCGGCTACTCGGGAGCCGATGACGAGGTGGCCGAGCTGGCCAAGACGTTCGACGCCATGCTGGACCGGATCGCGTCCGCCTTCGAGGCCCAGAAGCGTTTCGTGGCGAACGCCTCGCACGAGTTACGTACCCCGCTCGCCGTGATGCGGACGGAGATCGACGTGACGCTCAGCGACGACGACGCGGACACCGCCGAGTACCGACGGATGGCGACAGTGGTCCGCGACGCCTCCGAGCGGGCCAACGGCCTGGTGGACGCGCTGCTGGTGCTGGCCCGCAGTGAGGCGCAGACCGGGCGGCAGCTGGGCCGGCGTACCGAGTGTGACCTCGCCGCGGGCACCGCCAACGCCCTGTCGGCGATGCGCCGCGAGGTGGAACGGATCGGCTTGCGGGTGCAGACGTCGCTGGAGTCCGCGCCGGTCGTCGGTGACCCGGGGCTGCTCGACCGGCTGGCCGGAAACCTGATCGAGAACGCGGTCCGCTACAACCACCTGCACGGTCGGCTCTGGGTGCGCACCGGCACCGACGGTGACCGGTCCTGGCTGGTGGTGGGCAACACCGGGTTCGAGGTGGACCAGGCCGACGTGCCGGGGCTGTTCGAGCCGTTCCGCCGTGGTGGCCGGGAACGCACCGGGGCCCGTGGCTCCGGCCTGGGGCTGTCCATCGTCCGAGCGGTGTGTGCCGCGCACGGCGGCACCGTACGGGTGGTCGCGCAGGCCGGTGGTGGCCTGGAGGTGACTGTCACCCTGCCGTCGTCGGACGCCCCGGTGGTGCCCGGAACGGTGTCCGCCGCCGGCTGATCGGGGTTGCGCGCCACGCTCGACCGGTGGCAAGATCGCGTCGTCAGCTCGGAGAGTGAAAGGGGGGTGCGTCGATGTCCATCAGTCAAGGCTCCGCACCCCGGGTCCTCGCAGGCTGACCCCCGGCGGCGGAGCGTCCCCATCCGAAGATGGCGAGACCACCGTGTGTCCACGGATCCGCAACATCAGTTTCGACTGCCATGACACGTATACCCTGGCCGGCTTCTGGTCGGCGGTGCCCGGCTACGCCCGGCTCCCGGAGGACGTTCCGGGTGACCCGGAAGCCGCCCTGCCGACCACTGTGGAGGACCAAGCATGAGTTCGACGATCCACAACATCAGCATCGACTGTCACGACACGTACGCACTCGCCGGCTTCTGGGCGCAGGTCTTCGACTGCCCCCGGCATCCCGACGACTTCCCCGGCGACCCGGAGGCGATGCTCCTGCCGCCGGGCGGCCCGGAGGTGCTGTTCCTCGCGGTGCCCGAGGGCAAGACGGTGAAGAACCGGCTGCACCTCGACCTGCAACCCGCTGACCGGAGCCGGGCCGAGGAGGTCGAGCGGCTGCTCGGTATCGGCGCGACGCTCGTCGCCGACCACGTCGGCCCGACCGGTGGTGGTTGGGTGGTGCTCGCCGACCCGGAGGGCAACGAGTTCTGCGTGCTCGGCAACGCGGCCGAGCGGGCGGCCGCCGCGGCGGCGCGGGCCGCGGCAGCGGCTGCCGAACCGGCCTGACCGTCGACGTACGACACCGGGCACCGGCCACCCTCGCGTGGCCGGTGCCCGGTGCCACGCTGCCGGGTCGGGACGTGACCGCGAGATTCAGGCAGTGGCCGGGCCGTGCCGTGGCGCGGGTGACTGGACGAAGGCCGTCGCGCCCTCGTACTCCGCGACCGGGGCGGCGCCGACATGCTCGTACTCGAGCAGGAGCAGGCCCTTCGCCGTCGCTTCGTGGTGAACCAGTCGGAGGCCGACGGATGCGCTGGGATGGTCGAGCAGCCGCCGCCCGGAACCGGCCACGGCGGGGGCGACGACGAGCCGGAGTGTGTCGACGAGGCCGGCCGACAACAGAGCCTTGCCGAGTTGTGCGCTCCCGTGGATCTGGAGCTCCCGTCCGGGCCGGGCCTTGAGTTCCCCGACGGTGTGGATCGGGTTGCCCCGGAGCAGCGTCGTCGGGTGCCAACTACCTGCCGCGAGGGTGTTGGTCACCACGTACTTCGGTAGTGAGTTCATGCGTTCGGTGAACGGATCGTCCGGGTCGGTGATCTGCGGCCAGTCCCGGGCGAACGCCTCGTAGGTCCGTCGTCCGAGCAGCAGACCGTCGGCGAGATCCAACCAGTCGGAGGTCCGACGGACGAAGACCTCGTCCAGGTAGGGCACGAGCCAGCCGCCGCTGGTGAACTCGTCGCTCGTGTCCTCGGTCGGCGAGCCGGGCCCCTGGCTGACGCCGTCGAGAGTGACGAACTGGGTAAGGACGAGCTTCACAGCGCCCCCTGGCTCTCGGCGAGCCCGGCGAGTTGTTCGGTGACCGAGCCCCAGCCGTCCGCGAAGCCGATCTTCTCGTGAAGGTCACGAGCGGCGGGATCACCGTGGCGGACGATGATCCGGTAGTCGGTGCCGTCCGGGTGGTCCTTCATGGTGATCTCCGCCGTCATCGGAACCGGGGTGGGGTTCGCCGGCCGCCAGGAGCTGTCGATCACGTTGGTGAACACGATCCGTTCGAGGTCGTCGACGACGAGGAAGCACGCGTCGAGGTGCGGGACGAACTCCACCCCGTCGTCGCTCAGCCGGGTCACGAGTGCGCCACCGGGCCGGACGTCCAAACGATCGACGCGGCACAGGGCCGGCGCCGGTATCCACCACTTCTCGAAGCGGGACGGGTCGGTCCAGGCACTCCACACGGCGGCGCGAGGGGCGCGGATGACCCGCGCCATGGTCAGGTCCAGGTCGGGATTCATTGCTGGTTCTCCTGCTCATCGGTGACGAGGCGTTCCAGGCGGTCCGTGCGCTCTTCCCAGGTCCGGCGCTGCTCCGCGAGCCAGTCGTCGACGACGGCGAGGCGCTCGCGGTTGAGCGCGCAGGTGCGCACCCGGCCGGACTTGGTCGTGTAGATCAGTCCGTTCGACTCGAGCGTCCGCACGTGCTTCATGAACGAGGGGAGGGTCATCGGACATTCGCGGGCGAGGTCGCCGACGCTCGTCGGACCGTGGCCGAGGCGTCGGATGACCCAGCGCCGGGTCGGGTCAGCGAGGGCGAGGAACACGCCGTCGAGCTGCGCCGAATACTGTGCCATAAGGCTAAGTGTTCCTCGGGGGTGACACTTAGCGCAAGGGCAAAGTATTGGCGGGCCACAGGGGGGTGGCTGCCACAACGACGGCGGCTGGTCGGACGTGCTTCAGAAAGCAGCGGGCCCCGGCCACCCGAGGGTGGCCGGGGCCCCGGTCTCGTACGGATCAGGACTGCTGCTCGACCTGGCCCCGGATCGTGGTGAACTCGGCCTTCGCCTGGTCGGCGGACTTGAAGTACATCACCACCATGCCCAGACTGCCCCGGTCGGCCCAGACGCAGATGCCCAGCGGCACGGTGTCGGCCTTGCCGTCGCCGCAACGCGCCTCGCCGCCGAGCGGGCCGGCGTCGACGGCCGTCATCGCGTCAACCGTCAGCTGCTTGGACAGGCCATCCACATAGGAGTCGAGCTCCTTCTTCGGGTCCGACAGCAGCCCGGACACGCCAGCGATCATGACGAGGTCCTGCTTGGTCGGGTCGCCGTAGAAGGCGGCGACGGTGCTCGTCTCGTTCCCCGCCGCCGTCTTCATCCCGGCGACCGCCTGCTCGGCGGCCGTCAGGAGCTCCGGGTTGGTGAGCTTCGGCCGGCCGGCGAGGGTGGCCGGCGCGACCACCCGGGTCTTGCTGGCGTCCACCACGGCACCCACGTCGTCCTTGACGACGAGCCAGGTGACCGCCGCCCCGCCGACGCAGAGCACCAGCACCACTGCCAACACGATCAGCACGATCTTGCCGACGTTCGACTTCTTCGCCGGGGGAGGGCTGCCGACCAGGTTCGGGTCACCGTAGGGCTGCCCAGGCTGCGCGGGCGGGAAGCCCGGTTGCGCGGGCGGGAACCCAGCGGGCTGCTGCGGCTGTCCCTGCTGCTGCGGCGGCGGCCAGCCGCCAGGCTGCTGGCCCGGCTGCTGCGACGGGTCGGGGGAATCGTGCGGCGAGCCGTAGGGATTGGCCGGCGGCTGGGACATCAGTCAGCTCCAAGATGGGGGTGCAAAACGCGTGATCCTAACCCGACGCGACGGCCGCCGTCGTCCCCGCGGAAACCCCATGCCGCAGCCGTCTGATCACAAACGGTCGCGGTGGTCGGTCCGTCCATCGGGGACGGTCCGACCACCGCGACTGTGGTGCTGCGATCTCGTCAGGCTGGCAGGCTCGCCGCACCCGGCGGCAGGAACCGCTGGCCGGTGACCCGCTCGGAGGTGCCGGTCCGGTCCAGGTACGGCGTGACGCCGCCCAGGTGGAACGGCCAGCCAGCGCCCAGGATCATGCACAGGTCGATGTCCTGCGCCTCGGCGACCACACCCTCGTCCAGCATCAGCCGGATCTCCTGCGCGAGCGCGTCGAGGGCGCTCTGGCGTACCTGCTCGGCGGTCAGCGGCTGGTCACCGACCACGAGCAGCTTGGCGACCTCCTCGTTGACCTGGTCGTCGACCACGAGCGGCTGGCCCGAGTCGGCGATCCGCCTGAGGTTCTCGCTGACGGAGAACCGGTCCGGGTACGCGGCGTGCAAAGTGCCGCCCACGTGGTACGCGACGGCCGGCCCGACCAACTGGAGCAGGGCGAGCGGACGCATCGGGAGGCCCAGCGGGTCCAGTGCGCTGTTCGCCACGTCCAGTGGAGTGCCCGCGTCGACGGCGGCGAAGACGGTGCCCAGGAAGCGGGTGAGCAGCCGGTTCACCACGAACGCCGGAGCGTCCTTGACCAGCACGCTCGACTTCTTGAGCTGCTTGCCCACGGCGAACGCGGTTGCCAGGGTGACGTCGTCGGTGCGCTCGCCGCGGACGATCTCCAGCAGCGGCAGCACCGCCACCGGGTTGAAGAAGTGGAAGCCGACGACCCGCTCCGGGTGCTCCAACTCGGCGGCCATCTCGGTGATCGACAGCGAGCTGGTGTTGGTGGCGAGCACCGCCTCCGGCGAGACGATCTTCTCCAACTCGGCCCAGACCTGCTTCTTGACGCCCAGGTCCTCGAAGACCGCCTCGATGACGAAGTCCGCGTCGGCGAAGGCGCTCTTGTCGACGGTGCCGCTGACCAGGCCGTACAGCTTGGCGGCGGTGCCCTTGTCCATCCGGCCCTTGGTGACGGCCTTCTCGATCTGGGTGTGCACGTAGCCGACGCCCTTGTCCACCCGGGACTGGTCGAGGTCGGTCATCACCACCGGCACCTGGAGGCGGCGGGCGAACAGCAGCGCCAGTTGGCTGGCCATCAGACCCGCGCCGACGATGCCGACCTTGGTGATCGTGCGGGCCAGGCCCTTGTCCGGTGCGCCGGCCGGGCGCTTGGCCCGCCGCTGCACCAGGTCGAACGCGTACAGGCCGCTGCGCAGCTCCTCGGAGAAGACCAGGTCCGCGAGGGCCTCGTCCTCAGCGGCGGTGCCGGCGGCGAAGTCGCCGTCCTTCGCCGTCTCCAGCAGGTCGAGCGCCTTGTACGCGGCCGGGACCGCGCCGTGCAGCCGCTGGTTCAGCGTCTCCCGGGCGAAGTAGAGCACGCCCGCCCACATGTCCTTGTCGACCTCGGGCCGGGTCACTGTGACCTGACCCCGGACCACGCCGGCAGCCCACTCCAGGGACCGCTCCAGGAAGTCCGCCGGCTCCAACAGGATGTCCGCGATGCCCAGCTCGGCCGCCTGCTTCGGCTTGAGCATCTTGTTCTGCATCAGCGGGTTCTGGATGATCACCTGGGTCGCGGCGGGGATGCCGATCAGGTTTGGCAGCAACTGGGTGCCGCCCCAGCCGGGCACCAGACCGAGCGAGACCTCGGGCAGCGCGAGGGCCGCCGCACCGCCGGAGAGCGTCCGGTAGTGGCAGTGCAACGCCAATTCCAGGCCACCGCCCATCGCCGCGCCGTTGACGAACGCGAAGGTGGGGACGCTGCTGTCCTTGAGCCGGGCGAAGACCCGGTGGCCGAGCCGGCCGATCTCCAGCGCCTGCGCGCGGTCGGCGAGCTGCGGCAGCCCCACGATGTCCGCGCCCACGCAGAAGATGTACGGCTTGCCGGTGACCGCGATGAACGCCGGGTCGGCGGCGAGCGCGGCGGTGATCGCCTCGTCCAGGCTGGCCAGCCCACCCGGGCCGAAGGTGTTCGGCTTGGTGTGGTCGAAGCCGTTGTCCAGCGTGATCAGGGCGGCGGGCCGGTCCAGCCCTGGCACGTTCACCTGGCGCAGCAGCGCCCGGGTGACGACCTCGTTCGGTGCCTTCACTTGTTGCCACCCTCCCAGTGCGGGTTCTCCCAGATGACAGTGCCGCCCATGCCGATGCCGATGCACATCGCCGTGAGGCCGTAGCGGACCTCGGGGTGCTCGGCGAACTGGCGGGCCAGCTGCGTCATCAGCCGCACGCCGGAGGAGGCCAGCGGGTGACCGATGGCGATCGCACCACCCCACGGGTTGACCCGCGCGTCGTCGTCGGCGATGCCGAAGTGGTCGAGGAAGGCGAGCACCTGCACGGCGAACGCCTCGTTCAGCTCGAACAGGCCGATGTCGTCGATGCTGAGCCCGGCGAGGCGCAGCGCCTTCTCCGTCGACGGGATCGGGCCGACGCCCATCACCTCCGGCTCGACTCCGACGAAGCCGAACGACACCAGCCGCATGGCGACCGGCAGACCCAGCTCGCGGGCAGTGGCCTCGTCGGCCAGCAGACTCGCTGTGGCGCCGTCGTTCAGGCCGGCCGCGTTGCCCGCGGTGACCTTGCCGTGCGGGCGGAACGGGGTCTTCAGGGTGGCCAACTTCTCCAGCGAGGTGTCCCGCGGGGCCTCGTCCACAGTGGCCAGACCCCAACCACCCTCCGCGTCGCGGATCGACATCGGCACCAGGTCGTCCTGGAGCTTGCCGTTGGCGTACGCCTTGGCGGTCTTCTGCTGCGAGGCGAGCGCGAACGCGTCGGTGCGTGCCTTGGTGATGTGCGGGACCAGATCGTGCAGGTTCTCCGCGGTGGAGCCCATCACGAGCGCGGACGGGTCGACCAGCTTCTCCGCGATGATGCGCGGGTTGGGGTCGACGCCCTCACCCATCGGGTGGCGGCCCATGTGCTCGACGCCGCCGGCGATGGCGATGTCGTACGCGCCCATGGCGATGCCGCTGGCCACTGTGGTGACCGCGGTCATCGCCCCCGCGCACATCCGGTCGATGGCGAAGCCGGGAACGGTCTTGGGCAGCCCGGCCAGCAGGGCGGCGGTGCGGCCGATGGTGAGGCCCTGGTCGCCGATCTGGGTGGTGGCCGCGATGGCGACCTCCTCGACCCGTTCCGGGGGCAACTGCGGGTTGCGGCGCAGCAGTTCCCGGATGCAGCGGATCACCAGGTCGTCGGCGCGGGTGTTGGCGTACATGCCACCCGCCTTGCCGAACGGGGTACGGACGCCGTCGACGAAGACGACGTCGCGAACTTCACGGGGCACTTGAGCCTCCTATTCGACCGTGATTCGGCCTTCGCGCCGGGCGGCACGTCGGACCGAACAAGGGTCGGCGACACGGGCACGTTTCCCTCGAATGCTACTCGCCAGTAACCAACCCCGTCCCCACCCCCGCCTGTGGCCCACCCCACACCACCCCGCACTCACCGTTGATCATGAAGTTGTTGTCACGACACGCCGACGCGCAGGGCAACAACTTCATGATCAACAGTGGGTGGGGTGGGTTAGGGGGTGGGGGATTTGGGGGTTAGGGCCTCGGTGAGGTCGGGGGTGAGGAGGCCGATCTGCCACTCGCGGGCGTTGAGGCCACGCAGGGTCTCCGCTACCGACTCCTCGGTGATCTCCTCCGGCGGGGTCCAGGCCAGCCGGCGGACCGAATCCGGAGTGATCAGGTTTTCCGGCGGAAGGTTGTGCTCGCCGGCGATGCGGATCACGACCTCCCGGCAGCGGGCCAGCCGGCCGGCCGCCACCGGGTCCCGCTCGGCCCATCGGTGCGGCGGGGGCGGGCCCTCCACGGCCGGCGAGACCGGCAGGGAATCCTCCGGTAGCTGCCGGGCGTCGTCGAGCGCGGCGAGCCAGGTGCGGGCCAGCCGACGGACCGACCGGCCACCGAAGCCGGGCAGGGTCAGCAGGGTCTTCTCGTCCTTCGGGTCCAACTCGGCCGCGGCGATGATCGCCGAGTCGGGCAGCACCCGACCGGGAGCGGCGTCCCGCCGGGAAGCGATCTGGTCCCGGGCGTACCACATCGAGCGGACCCGGGCCTGCGCCCGCGCCCCCCGCAGCCGGTGGATGCCCGAGGTGCGCCGCCACGGCTCCGCCCGGACCCGGGGCGGACGTGCCCCGGTACGGACCAGCGCGGCGAACTCCTCCGCGGCCCAGGCGGACTTGCCCTGCCGGGTCAACTCGGCGTCCAGCGCGTCGCGCAGGTCGGTGAGCAGCTCCACGTCGAGGGCGGCGTACGTCAACCACGACTCGGGCAGCGGTCGGCTCGACCAGTCGGCCGCCGAGTGGTGCTTCTCCAGGGTGAACCCGAGCAACTGCTCGGTGAGCGCGGCGAGCCCGACGCGTTCGAAGCCGGCCAGCCGAGCCGCCAGCTCCGTGTCGAACAGGCGGCGTGGGCGCAACCCCACCTCGGCCAGGCAGGGCAGATCCTGGCTGGCCGCGTGGAGGACCCACTCGGCCTCACCGATCACCGCGTCCAGCGCGCTGAGGTCGGGCAGGGGCAGCGGGTCGATCAGCGCCGTGCCCGCACCGGCGCGGCGCAGTTGCACCAGGTACGCGCGCTGGCTGTAGCGGTAGCCGGAGGCCCGTTCGGCGTCCAGGGCGACCGGGCCGGTGCCCGCCGCGAAGCGGGCCACGACCTCGGCAAGCTCGGCCGGGGCGGCCACCGGATCGGGGGTGCCGTCACGCGGGGCGATCAGCGGAACGGGCCCACCGTCGGCCGGGTCGGCCCCCTCGCCCGCCGGCTGCGGCTGGGCCGACGGCGGGTGCTGGGGTGCGTTTCCCGGAAGTTCTTCGGTGGGCCGACGGCGCAGGGGTGGTTCGTCGGTCACCTGCCAACCCTAGTGCGCGCGGAGATCCGGCGGGTGCAGCCGGTCCGGCGTGTGTCGATCAGGTGTCCGCAAAGTGTCCTCCCGAGGGCCGAACGTCAGGCCGCGCCGGCCGGGCGGCGGTCGGAGAGGGCGGTGACACCGGGTGGGGGGAGACCGGCGGTGGAGGCGAGCAACGCGCACCAGCCGAGCAGGTGGGGGGTCAGGTCGTCGTCGATCGGCGTCCAGGACGCGCGAATCTCGATGTCACCGATGGTCGGTGGCCCGGCGAGATCGCCGAACCGGGTCGACATGGTCTGCGTCACCGTTCCGCCGATCGCCCGGTGGCCGGCGTCCTGGGCGTCCAACGCGTCGGTCAGCCACGTCCAGCCGACCCCGGGCAGCAGCGGGTCGGCGGCCAGATCGACCTCCAACTCGGCGGTCACGTAGGTGACCAGCCGCAGGGTGCCCTGCCACGCCTCGTGCCCGACCGGGTTGTGCAGCAGGATCAGCCGACCGGTCGCCACCTCGTCGTCGTCGCGCAGCACCGTCGCGGCGAGCGCGAACGCGTACGGGGCCAGCCGCTGGGGGGCGCCGACCTCCTCCAGGGTGATCTCCGGCCGGGGGGCGGCCGACCGCAGCCCGGCGACCGCGCGGGCGAACGTCTCCGGGAGCGCGATCGGGGGGGCCATGTCGGCAGCCTATGCCGCCGTCCGTCGCCCGCTTCGACGGCGCGCCGACGCCCACGAAGGGCACCGGGGCGTAAGGAACGGTGCCCTTCCTCTCACCCCCACCCGGTTGGGGGTGGCGGGCGTGGCACGATTGCGGCGATGACCACGGACACCACGGGCACTGTCGCCCGAGACGGAGATTCCCGCCCCGGCGGACCGGCCGACTCGCCCTTCATCAGGGCCTGCCGACGTCGGCCCGTCCCGCACACCCCGGTCTGGTTCATGCGCCAGGCGGGCCGCTCCCTCCCGGAGTACCGGGAGATCCGGGCGAGCGTGCCGATGCTGGAGTCCTGCCGGCGCCCGGATCTGGTCACCGAGATCACCCTCCAGCCGGTGCGCCGACACGGCGTGGACGCGGCGATCCTGTTCAGCGACATCGTGGTGCCCGTCGCCGCGGCCGGGATCGACCTGGACATCGTGCCGGGCACCGGCCCGGTGGTCGCCGAGCCGATCCGCACCGCCGCCGACGTGGAACGGATCCGCCTGATCACCCGCGACGACGTCTCGTACGTGGACGAGGCCGTCCGGCAGTTGGTGGTCGAGCTGGGCGACACCCCGCTGATCGGCTTCGCCGGCGCGCCGTTCACGCTGGCCAGCTACCTGGTCGAGGGCGGCCCGTCGCGCACCCACGCCAAGACCAAGGCCCTGATGTACGGCGACCCGGAGCTGTGGCACGCGCTCTGCGCCCGGCTGGCCGAGGTGACGTTGGCCTTCCTGCGGGTGCAGATCGAGGCCGGCGTCTCCGCCGTGCAACTGTTCGACTCGTGGGCCGGCGCGCTCTCCGAGGCCGACTACCGCCGTTTCGTGTTGCCGCACTCGACCACAGTGCTGAGCGGGCTGGTCGACGCCGGGGTGCCCCGGATCCACTTCGGGGTGGGCACCGCCGAGCTGCTCGGCGCGATGGGCGAGGCCGGGGCCGACGTGGTCGGCGTCGACTGGCGTACGCCGCTGGACGTGGCCACCGGCCGGATCGGCGCCGACAAGGCGGTGCAGGGCAACCTGGACCCGTGCGTGCTGCTCGCGCCGTGGCCGGTCGTGGAGGCCGAGGTGCGCCGCATCCTGGAGCAGGGCCGGGCGGCCCCCGGGCACGTGTTCAACCTCGGCCACGGGGTGCTGCCGGAGACCGACCCGGAGGTGCTGACCCGGGTGGTAGCACTGGTGCACGAGCTGTCCAGCCGCCGAGCCGACCAGGGCTGACCGGAAATGCGGCGGCCCTGGCGGGTAGCGGTGGTCGGCGGAGGGATCGCCGGTCTGGCCGCCGCGGTCCGCCTGCGCGACAGCGCACCGGCCGGCACCGAGATCACCGTGTACGAGCAGTCCGGCGTGCTGGGCGGGAAGCTGCGCACCGGGGAGCTGGCTGGTCAGCCGGTGGAGTTCGGCGCGGAGTCGTTCCTGATGCGCGACCCGACGGGCGCCGAGAGCGCGGCGGTGGCGTTGGCCCGCCGGCTCGGATTGGCCGAGAAGATCGTGCACCCCACCGTGGGGCAGGCCGCGCTGGTCATCGACGGGGGGCTGCGCCCGATCCCGGGCGGCACCCTGGTGGGCGTACCGGGGGATCTGGAGCGGGTGGCCACTGTCGCCCGCCCGGCCGCGGACGCCGACACCGACGGTGGTCGGCCGCTGGTCGGGCCGGACGCGGACATCTCGGTGGGCGAGCTGGTCCGGTCCCGCTTCGGCGACGAGGTGGTCGAGCGGCTGGTCGACCCGATGTTGGGCGGCGTGTACGCGGGCCGCGCCGACGATCTCTCACTGGTCACGACGATGCCGGCGCTGGCCCGCACGGCGCGGGTGGAGCACACCCTGGTCGGCGCGGTCCGGGCCGCGCAGGCCGCCGCGCCGCGTGCGCCCGGCGCCCCGGTCTTCGGCACCCTCGCCGGTGGGCTCAGCACCCTGGTCGAGGCGGCGGTGACGGCCAGTGGCGCGACGATACGGCGGGACGCCGCGGTGCGCGAGTTGACAGCGACCGACACGGGTTGGCGGCTCACTGTCGGCCCGACGCGCGACCCCGAGTTGGTCGACGTGGACGCCGTGGTGCTGGCGGTGCCGGCGCGACCGGCGGCGCGGCTGCTCTCCGGCCCCGCGCCGGCGGTGGCGGCGGGCGTCGGCGCGCTGGACTACGCGAGCGTCGCGCTGGTCACCATGGCGTTGCCGCAGCCGCGACTGCCCGAGCTGTCCGGCTTTCTGGTGCCGAGCACCGAGGGCCTGCTGATCAAGGCGGCGACCTTCTTCACCACCAAGTGGGGGCACCTGGGCCGGCCGGACGGGTTGGCCCTGGTGCGTGCCTCGGTGGGCCGGTACGGCGAGGAGGCGCACCTTCAGCGCCCCGACGCGGACCTGGCGGCCACCGTGCACCGGGAGTTGTCGGCGGTGCTCGGAACCCCGCTGCCCGCCCCGGTCGACGGGCACGTGCAGCGGTGGGGCGGTGCGCTGCCGCAGTACGCGCCGGGGCACGCCGACCGGCTCGGTGCCGCGCGGACGGCGCTGCGGGCCGCGCACCCCACACTGGTCCTCGCCGGCGCCGGCTACGACGGCGTCGGCATTCCGGTCTGCGTCCGCTCCGGCGAGACGGCGGCCGAAGAGATCATCACAGCACTGGGAGGATCGGCGAGATGACCGAGCAGACCAACGCGGCCCGGTTGCGGGAGCTGAACGACAGCATCCGCTACACCATGTGGTCGGTGTTCCGGGCCAGTTCCCCGCTGCCGTCGCTGCGGGACAACGTCACCGGCGAGGTGGTGTCCCTCTTCGACGAGCTGGCTGGCAAGGACGTCGTGGTTCGGGGCGTGTACGACGTCTCCGGGCTGCGTGCCGACGCGGACGTGATGATCTGGTGGCACTCCGCGTCCCCGGACGCGCTGCAGGACGCCTACCTGCGGTTCCGCCGCACCACACTGGGTCGGGCGCTGACCCCGGTGTGGTCGCAGATGGCGCTGCACCGGCCGGCGGAGTTCAACAAGAGCCATATCCCGGCGTTCCTGGCCGGTGAGGAGGCTCGTCCCTACATCTGCGTGTACCCGTTCGTCCGCTCCTACGAGTGGTACCTGCTGCCCGACGCCGAGCGGCGCGAGATGCTGGCCGAGCACGGCAAGATGGCCCGCGGCTACCCGGACGTGCGGGCCAACACTGTCGCCTCGTTCGCGCTCGGCGACTACGAGTGGATGCTCGCCTTCGAGGCCGACGAACTGCACCGGATCGTCGACCTGATGCGGGACCTGCGCGCCTCCGGCGCCCGCCGGCACGTCCGCGAAGAGGTCCCGTTCTACACCGGCCGCCGCCGTTCCGTAGCCGAGATCGTCAACTGCCTGGTCTGACCCCGCCCCGCCCTCCCTCGCCCCCCACTCCGCCGATCTTGCAGTTTCTGTCCCGGCGAAACGGCCATAAGCCGCGATCGGGCAACCGAAAGTGCAAGATCGCGGCAAGGCGAGGGGGCCCGGGCGGACCCTGGGCACCACCGCATCTCCCGCCGTCCGGCGCCGCACCCCCGCCCGGGTGCGGCGCCGGCCGGGGATCAGCTGGTCGTCGTACAGGAGACCAGCGGAACCGGGTTGCTGCCGTTCCACGAGCCGAGGAAACCGAACGTGGTGCTCGCTCCGGCGGCAAGGGTGCCGTTGTTGTTGGTGTTACGTGCGGTGACCAGCGTGCCGTTGGTGCTGACCGTCGCGTTCCACGACGAGGTGACCTGCTGGCCGTTGCCGTAGTTCCAGCTCACCGACCAACCCTGGGTGGGTGAGCCACCTGCGGTCACCTTCACGTCGGCCTGGAAGCCGCCGGACCACTGACCGGTCACCTGGTACGTCGCCGTGCAGGCACCGGCCGGCGGCGGGGTGGTCGGCGGGGGAGTGGTGGGCGGCGGGGTCGTCGGCGGGGGATCGGTGGGTGGGGTGGTCGACCCGCCGCCGAAGTCGACGTCGCTGCACAGGTAGTACGACTGGTCCAGGTGGCTGGCCTGCCAGACGGTGTAGACGATGTGCCGTCCGGTGCGGCCCGGCGCGCTCACCGGGATCTGGATCGAGACACCACTGGGGTCCGGGCTCCACTGGGAGGCGGGGGTGTTGCCGATCTGGCCCGCCAACTCCAGGTTGCCCCAGCCGAGTGGTTGGGTGGCGGCGTTGAAGCCCTGCTTGGTCACGTACACCCGGATGTAGTCGGCGCCGTGACGGGCCTGGTCGACGAAGCGGAGCCGGAAGTTGTTCGACACCGCTGTGGTCTTCCAGGCGCCGATGGTGTCCAGCGCGTTGTAGCGCGGGCTCTGGGTGCGTCCGCCGCTGCAGAGTTGGCCGTCGGGGACGGCGGCCTGGTGGTTGCCTCCCACACCCTCGCGGTACAGGCCGTTCCAGTTCCACATGGCGGCGGGGTCGGCCTGCCAGGCCTGCCAGCACATCGGGTCCTCGGTGGCCATCCGCGGGTTCTGGAAGTCGCTGCCCCAACGTTGCCAGCAGCCGTAGTTACGCGAGGCCGGGTCGACGACCGAACCGTGCGCAGAGGCGGGATCGGCCCGCATGGTGGTCACTGCGGTCGTCAACAGGAGCGTGGTGGTCGCCACGATGGCGAACAACCAGAGCACGCGTCGTGATCGGGTGAAGGACATGGAGCCCCCGGGGGGATGAGGTCGGACGTCGACACCCGGATCGCCGGGAGTGCCCACTCCCGTGCCTGATCGCTGGCTCCCGCGATGGCTCTACCAGGCACCATGCCAGGTCGATCGTCAACCGTCAATGGCCTCGCGTCGCATCGGCGTGTGCGGGATGCCGTCCTCGACGTACTCGGGCCCGCTGACCGTGAAGCCGTGCCGGGTGTAGAACGCGACGAGGTGCGACTGGGCGTCCAGCACGCACTGCCGGTTGCCCACCACCTCGAGCGCCGCCGTCATCAGCCGGCCGGCGTGTCCGCCGCCGCGCGCCGTCGGGGCCACCACGACCCGACCGATCCGGGCGACACCGTCCGGGTCGGCCAGAATCCGCAGGTACGCCAGCGGCGCGCCGCCGTCGGTGAGCCAGACGTGCCGGGTGCCCGGCTCGACGTCCCGCCCGTCCAGCTCCGGGTACGGGCAGTTCTGTTCCACCACGAACACGTCGATGCGCAGTTTGAGCAGGTCGTGGAGGGTGCGGGCGTTCAGGTCGGCGAAGGAGGCCGTCCGGAGCTCGGTGGTCTGCTGGGGCATTCACCGATGGTAGGTCGGGCGGGTTCCCCCGGTCGGGTGCGAGGTAGGTGGCGGCGGCCGGGCGGGCGCGGTCAGGCCGGGCGGGCACCGACGGCGTCGCGGATCTCCGCACCCACAGCGCCCTCGACGGCGCGGGCGCAGTGCGCGCAGCAGAAGAAGCGGCCGTTGACCTCGACGCCGTGCCCGACGATCTTGACCTGGCAGTGCTCACAGATCGGTGCCATGCGGTGGATCGCGCACTCGAACGAGTCGAAGGTGTGCACGTCGCCGCTGACGGTGTGCACCTCGAACGCCATCCAGTAGTCGTTGCCGCAGACCTCGCAGGTTGCCACCGAAAACCTCCGTTACAAGGACAAGTGCCTACAGAATCGCTCAGATGGCCCCGATGTGGGGGCGGAACGTCGACGCCTGGCCGTGGCTGCGGCGTGTCGGCGTCGGCGTGTTGCCCGTTAGGCCTGGTGAACCGCCGCAACCCCCGGAGGATCACCGTGATCAAGCGCAACAGGCTCTTCGGCAACCAGACCCGGGTCACCTTCTGTCTGCCCCGCGATGTCCCGCCCGGCCCGGTGAGCGTCGTCGGCTCCTTCAACGGCTGGCAGCCGGGTCGGCACGAGTTGGTGGCCCGCCGCGACGGCACCAGGACGGTGACAGTGAAGCTGCCGCCGGGGGAGTACCGGTTCCGTTATCTCGGTACCGGCGGCGTCTGGTTGGACGACGAGTCGGCCGACCAGGTCGACGACCGGGGCAGCCTGCTCAGGCTCTGAGAAGAAAACTGCCATCATCGATGGATTTATCGATGAGAGTCTTTACTGTTAACAATGTTTAAATTACCTTGAGGGCACCTCACCGGACCTGGAGAAGGAGCTGCCCCCATGCGTCGAAGAATCACCGTCCCGCTGGTGGCGGCGGGCGCCGTCGCCGCCACCCTCACCGTCGCCGCCCCCGCGCAGGCGCACGGCTACGTCTCCGCCCCACCGAGCCGGCAGGCGCTCTGCGCGCAGGGCCGGGTGCCCGACTGCGGGCAGATCAAGTACGAGCCGCAGAGCGTCGAGGGCCCCAAGGGCCTACGCAGCTGCAACGCCGGAATCGCCCAGTTCGCCGTCCTCAACGACGACAGTCGGGGCTGGCCGGCCACCTCGGTGGGCACCTCGCTGACCTTCACCTGGGTGAACACCGCCCGGCACGCCACCAGCAACTGGGAGTACTGGATCGGCAATACCCGGGTCGGCGTGGTAAACGGCAACAACCAGCAGCCGGGCGCCACCGTCTCGCACAACGTCAACCTCGGCGGCTTCTCGGGCCGGCAGAAGGTCCTCGCGGTGTGGAACATCTCCGACACGGCGAACGCCTTCTACTCCTGCATCGACGTGCAGATCGGCGGCGGAGGGTCGAACCCGACGCCCACCCCCACCACCTCACCCACCCCACGGCCCACCCCGACCGCCACGCCGACCACTCCGCCCGCACCGGGCGGCAGTTGGACGACAGGTCGGGCGTACCAGGTCGGCGACCAGGTCACCTACGGCGGAGCGACGTACCGCTGCCGGCAGGCGCACACAGCGATCCCGGGCTGGGAGCCGCCGAACGTACCGGCGCTCTGGCTCCAGGTCTGACCGCACGGGTGCGGCCTCCTGGTCGCACCCGTGTCGCCGTCCTCGCGTGAACGGAGCAACCGGCATGCCCCGTCGTACCCCGCTGGCGTCCCTCGTCGCGGCCCTGCTGCTCACCGGAGCCTGCGCTGGACCGCCCACGTCGACCCCGTCGGCCCTGCCGCAGCCGACCCCCGCGTCCCCGGCCGGCTCTGCGGCGGCCGGGTCCGCGGGCGGCGGCTCCCCGATCGAGGCGGATGCCATGAGCGGGATCGACGTGGTGTTCCTGAGCACCATGGTCGGGCACAGCGAACGCACCCTGCAGATCGTCCGGCTGGCCCGGGACCGGGTGCGCGACGACGCGCTGCGCACCCTGGCCGCCGCCGTCGAGGCGACCGAGGCCGACGAACTGGCCGCCATGCGCGGCTGGTTGCCCACGACCGGCCCGGGGGCCAGCGCGGCCGCACACCACCACGACGGGCACGGCGACGACGCCGCGCTCGACCGGCTGCGGATCGCGCCGGACGCGGACGTCGACCGCGTGCTGCGCGACGTGCTCGCCGACCACCAGCGATCGGCCGCCGACCTGGCCCGATCCCACGTCGGCGTCGGCCGCAACGAGCAGGTCCGCGACCTGGCCCGGCGGATCGAACAGTCCCGGACCGCCGAGGTCGAGCTGCTCAGGGGTACGGGTACGCCCTGAGCGCGGTCGTGCAGTGAGCGCGGTTACGCCCCGAGTGCCCGGGTCAGCGGGGTTCCAGCTTGATGGAGACCGAGTTGACGCAGTGCCGGGTGTCCTTCGGGGTGAAGCCCTCGCCGTGGAAGACGTGCCCGAGGTGACTGTCGCAGCGCGCGCAGCGGATCTCCGTACGGGCCATGCCGAGGGTGCGGTCCTCGATTTCCTTGACCCGGCCCGGGATGGCGTCGTCGAAGCTCGGCCAACCGCAGTGCGAGTCGAACTTGGTGTCGCTGGAGAACAGCTCCAGCCCGCAGGCGCGACAGTGGTAGACCCCCTGGGTCTTCGTGTCCACGTACTCGCCCGTCCACGGGCGTTCGGTGCCGGCCTCCCGTAGAACGTGGAACTCCTCGGGGGTCAGTCGGACCCGCCACTCTTCGTCGGTACGGGGCAGTTCGTTGTCGTCAAGACTCACCCGTCAACGGTACGTCGAACGTCGGGGGCGTGGCATAAGGTCGCGGGATGGGTGGCACCAAGGCTGCGGCCGCAGAGGTCGAGGTGGCCGGGCACACCGTCCGCCTGAGCAGTCCGGATCGGGTGATCTTCCCGCAGCGGGGGTTCACCAAGTCGGACGTCTTCCACTACTACCTCGCGGTCGGCGACGGGATCATGCGCGCCCTGCGGGACCGACCGACCACGCTGCAACGCTTTCCCGAGGGCGTCGAGGGCGAGGCGTTCTTCCAGAAGCGGGTGCCCACCCGGGGGGTGCCGCCGTGGGTGACGACCGCGCAGATCACCTTCCCGAGCGGTCGGAACGCGGCGGAGCTCTGCCCGGCCGATCTGGCGCACGTGGCCTGGGCGGCGCAGATGGGCACCATCGTCTTCCACCCGTGGCCCGTGCGGGCCGCCGACGTCGACCGCCCCGACGAGCTGCGCATCGACCTGGACCCGCAGCCCGGCACCGACTTCGCCGACGCCGCGCGGGCCGCCGGCGAGGTCCGCGCGCTCCTCGACGAGCTGGGCGCGACCGGCTGGCCGAAGACCTCCGGCGGCCGGGGCGTGCACGTCTACCTGCGCATCCAACCCCGCTGGACGTTCACCGAGGTGCGCCGGGCCACCATCGCGCTGGCCCGGGAGGTGGAGCGCCGCAACCCCGACCTGGTCACCACCGCCTGGTGGAAGGAGGAACGCGGCACCCGGGTCTTCGTCGACTTCAACCAGATGGCGCGCGACCGCACCATCGCCTGCGCGTACTCGCTGCGGGCCAACGCGCGGGCCACCGTCTCGACCCCGGTCACCTGGGACGAGCTACCCGACGTCGACCCGGACGACTTCGACCTGCGCACCGTGCCGGCCCGGCTCGCCGAGCGAGGTGATCCGCACGCCGGCATCGACGACGCACCGTGGGATATCACCCCGCTGCTGGAGTGGGCCGAGCGGGACGCCGCCGCCGGCCAGGGCGACATGCCGTACCCGCCGGACCACCCGAAGATGCCCGGCGAGCCCAAACGGGTGCAGCCGAGCCGCGCCAAGCGCACCAGTGGCGACGAGACCGCCTGAGCACCGAGCTATCTGTGCTCGCCGAGCATCACAGGCACGACCCCGGGTCCACCGCCGTGCCGATGATCGCGAACAGCATTCGGCGGAACGTGTCGACCTCGGCCTGGCTGAAGCCGGCCATCGCGTTCCGCTCCGCCTCCTCGCTGGCGTGGGCGACCCGCGTCCGTACCTCCTCGCCGGTGGTGGTGATGGCCGGAATGCGCAGCCGGCGGTCGCGGGGATCGGAGTGACGTACGACGAGATTCTTCTGCTCGAGTCGATCGAGCTGGGTCATCAGCGTGGTCTTGTCGAGCCCGAGGGTCCTCGCCAGCTCGACCTGGGTCAGCCCGGGTGTCTTGTCCAGCGCGCTCAACACGATGTAGTCCCGCAGGTGCAGGCCGTGCCTCTCGGCCTGTTCGCCGGTCACCACGTGCATCCGTTGGGCGGCGCGGTGCAACAGCCAGGTGATCTCGGAGTCGAGCGACGGCGCCGGTCCGGCGGTCATCGCGCCGCACCCGACAACAGCGGGATTCCCTCGTAGGCGCGCCGGTCGTGGGCGGGGACGACCTGCATCAGCTCGGTCAACGCGGCCGATCGCAGGATGCCCTGCCGCACCTGTTCGGCGTCGCTGTCGGCGAGGGCCCGTAGCAGCCAGGGGCGTTCCACCCGCCGATGGACTCCGTCCAGTTGCCAGGTGAGGTCGCCGATGAACGCGTAGCGCTGCCCCGACGGGAGGGTCACGAACGCGACAACGGATCCCGTCGTGTGGCCGCCGGCCAACGCCAGCACCAGGGACCCGTCGCCGTGGACGTCGAAGCTCGCCGAGAAGCCGAGGTACGCGGGGCCGTCGAAGGAGTATTCGCGGATCTCGTGGCCGGGCGAGACGGCGCGGAAGACCTTTCCGTCACCGTCGCTCGCGGCGTACTCGAGCTCGCCTCTGTTCATCCAGATGGGGATGTCGAGCGAGTCGAGGCCGCTCGCATGGTCCCAGTGCGAGTGCGTCAGGAACACCCCGCGGAGCCTGGTGCGGTCGTAACCGCTGTCGTCGAGCTGCTCACGCACGGTTCGGGTGCTCTGGAAGGGGGCGCGGGCGAAGCGCGGCTGCATGGCGACGTGCGCCGCGACGTCGGCTCCGAAGCCGGCGTCGATGAGGAAGTCGCCCTTCGGGTGCCGCACGAGGATGGCGGTGGCGGCGAACTGCCGCTTGTCACGGAACGAGCCACCGCGAAGGGCGAATGCCGCCCGCGTCTCGTAGGTGCCAGTGGGGAGTTGATGGATCGCCATGTCGGGTGGCGGTGTCGCCTCGGGAAGGGCGGCCGTCCACGGCTCGGGGGCAGGAAGGGTTTTCACGGCTCCATCGTACGACGTCAGATCGTCTGACGCCAGACGAAATTGTCCTCTCCGAAGCCTCGAGAATCGGCGCGCGTCGGTCTGGCCCGGCCGACCAGCGGAGCCGCGGTGTCGGCGCCAGCGGTTAGCCTGCCGTCATGGCGAGCACAGAGCTGGATGAGTTGATCGTCGCGGACGCCGACGCCCTGCGCGCGTGGCTGTCGGCCAACCACGCCACGTCGCCCGGCGTCTGGCTCGCCCTGACCAGGAAGGGTGGCACTGTCACGACGGTGACCTGGCAGCAGGCGGTCGACGAGGGTCTGTGCGCCGGCTGGATCGACGGGCAGGCGCGCAAGCGGGACGAGGAGTCGTCCTGGATCCGGTTCACCCCGCGTCGGCCCCGCAGTTCCTGGTCCCAGCGCAACGTCGGGCATGTGGCCCGGTTGGAGGAGCAGGGGCGGATGTTGCCGGCGGGCCGCGCCGCCGTGGACGCCGCGAAGGCGGACGGGCGGTGGGCGGCCGCCTACGCCCCGCCGTCGGAGGCGGAGGTGCCGGCCGACCTGCTCGCCGCCATCGCCGCCGAGCCCGCTGCTCAGGCCATGCTCGACGTGCTCACCAAGGCCAACCGCTTCGCTCTCATCCATCGCCTCAATGCCGTCAAGCGGGCGGAGACCCGCGAGCGCAAGATCGGTGAATTCGTCGCCATGCTGGCCCGTCACGAGACGTTCTATCCCCAGAAGGCGAGGCCGGCACCCGGGCCGACGTCGTCCTGAGCGGGCGTCAATGTCCCGGCAACCGATTGACTTTCGATAGGTAACGAGCGAAACTCGATGCATGGTTACGGAGCATCGAGCGGTTGCCGCTCTCAGAGTTTTCCTCGTGGTGCTGTTCGGAGTCCTGGTCCTGTTTCAGACCTTCTCCCTGCCCGGACAGTTCGCCCACATGGCCGCGGAATCGCCGCAGGACGCCTACCTCCGGTGGCCGGCCACTGCCGTGGCGGTGTTCTGGGTGCTGTGCGTCCAGGTCGTCATCGTCGCGACCTGGAAGTTGCTCAGCCTGGTCAAGAGTGACCGCATCTTCACCGAAGCGTCCCTGAAGTGGGTGGACGCGATCGTGTGGGCCATCGCCGCCGCGTGGGTGGTGCTCGTAGGTGTCTTCCTCTACGTGGGGTTCAACGCCGACGACCCGGGGCTGCCGCTGCTGCTGTTCCTGCTGACGGTGGGCGTCAGCGTGCTGGGGCTTCTCATGGTGGTGATGCGGGCGCTGTTGCGGCAGGCCACCACCCTGCGGACCGACATGGAAGCGGTGATCTGATGCCCATCGTCGTCCGCATCGACGTGGAGTTGGCCAAGCGCAAGATGAGCGTCGGAGAGTTCGCCGAGCGCGTCGGGCTCACCCCCGCCAACGTGGCGGTGCTGAAGAACGGCCGCGCCAAGGCGGTCCGCTTCAGCACCCTCGAAGCGATGTGCCGAGTGCTCGACTGCCAGCCCGGAGACCTGCTGGAGTGGGTCGAGGAGGAAACCCCATGAAGTACGTCCTGACCGTCGCCGCCGTTCTCGTGGTCGCCCTCGGCGTCGCCGGAATCGTGCACGGGGAGGCCGACGACTCGCCGGGCCTTCAACTCCTGGGCGTCGTGCTCGTACTCGGCGCGGTCGTTTTCGGCATCCGCAACCTCCGAGGTGGCGGTTAGTCGCCCAGGCGCACTGGCCGGCGCGAGCTGACCCCTCCCGTAATAACGATCATGTAACGGGCGCGAACCTTTCCCGGTAGGTCGCCTGTCTTGATGGTCGTCGGCCCGTCAGGGCCAGGGGAGGCGTCGGATGAAGCTGGTGTGGAGGCGGGCCCGCGAGGCGCGAGGGTTGCTGGTCGCGGCGGTGATCGCTGCCCTCGTCGCCGTCGCGTTGGTGACTGGGCTGTCCGACTACAACCGTCGGGCGGTGGACGCCGGGCAGCGGGCACTGGTCGCCGCCTCGCCCGCCGAGGAGCGCGGCCTTCTGGTCAGTGGCTCGGGTGGGCGGGACGCGGCCGAGTTCGCGACCCGGGACAAGGCGGTCCGAGCCGAGTTCGCCACCGGGCTCGGCGGCGTCCCGGTCAGTGTCACCGCAGCCCGTTACGGCACCGGCCGGGAACTGACCGGCGACCTCGGGCAGATCCCGCGGACGGCCGACGAACCGGTCTTCGCGAACCTGGCCACGTTCACCGACCTCGCCAGCCACGCGGAGCTGACCACCGGAGCCTGGCCCACCCCCGGAGCGAACCCCGTCCAGGTGAGCCTGCCCGAGCGGGTCGCCGGCACACTCGGCCTGACCGTCGGAGAACGCGTCCCGGTGCGCGACAGGGCCACCGAACGACGCGGGGAACTGGTGCTCGCCGGCACCTGGCGGCCCCGCGACCCGGCGGACGCGTACTGGCTGCTGGCCCCCGGCGTGGGGACCGGCAGCGCCAGTTCCGGCACCTCCTACGGGCCGTTCACGCTCGACCCGGCCGACTTCGCGGCCACCTTCCCGGGCTCGGTGTCGGCGTCCTGGCTGGCCCAACCGGACCTCGGCACCGTCGACACCGCCGACCTGCCCACCGTTCGGAGAGCCCTCACCGAGGCGATCACTGCCGTACCCGAGGCCGCCCAACTGGGCAGCTCCGGGCAGACGGTGACCAAGATGCCGCAGCTGCTGGACCGGATCGGCCGCGCCGACCTGGTGGGTCGCTCGTCGCTGGCCACCCCGCTGCTGCTCATCCTGGTGCTCGCCGGGTACGCGCTGGTGCTGGTCGCCGCGCTGCTGCACGAGGACCGTCGCCCACAGACCGCGCTGCTGCGCGCCCGCGGCGCCGCCCGTCGGCAGTTGGCCGGCCTGGCCGCCCGTGAGGCGACCCTGGTGGTCGCCCCGGCCGCCGTGCTCGGTCCACTGATCGCCGGTGAGGCGCTGCGGTACATCCGACCCGGCGGGTCGGGTGACCTCTACACCGCCGGCGGCAACACCACACTGGTCTGGGCGGCGGCAGCGGCCACCGCGGCCGGCTGCCTCGTCGCCATGGTCCTGCCGACGCTGCGGGGCGCCGGGACGTACGTCGCCGACATGGCGGCCCGATCCCGGCCCAACCGGGCCGCGAGCGTCCAACGCGCCAGCGTCGACCTCGTGCTCGTGGCGCTCGCCGTGCTCGCCTGGGTGCAGCTACGCCGGTACGCCTCCCCGCTGGCCGGCTCGGGTGGCCAGCTCGGGCTCGACCCGCTGCTGGTCGCCGCCCCGACGCTCGGTGTGCTGGCCGGTGCCGTGCTGGCGTTGCGGGTGCTTCCGCCGCTCACCCGGTTCGCGGAGCGGTTCGTCGACCGACGTCCCTGGACCGCCACCATGTTCGGCATGTGGCAGGCCGGCCGGCGTCCCCACGCCGGCCCGGTGCTGCTGCTCGCCCTCGCCGTCGGTGGCAGCACACTGGCCTGGTCGCTGATCAGCACCGGCGAGCGGTCCCAGGTCGAGCAGGCCGGCCACACTGTCGGCGCCGACCTCCGGGTGACCGAACGGACCGGGGGCGCCCCGCCGACCCGGGGCGGTGAAATCGCCGCGCTGCCGAGCGTGGACCGGGTACTGCCGGCGTGGCGGGACGAGATCCGGGTCGGACGGGAGAACCTGCCGGCGACGGTGATCGCTGTCGACCCGGCCAGCGCCCCGGGCGTCGTCCGGCTCGCCGACCGTCTCGCCGACGGATCGGCGTCGGAGCAGTACCGGAGGATGGTCGGCGCGCGGGGAGAGCCAGCCGGCGTCGAACTGCCCGCCGGAGCGCGTGAGATCACCGGCACGATCCGTACCCCGGTGAGCAATGCCGCCCGGTCGCTGAAGGTCGCGGTGACGCTGCTGCTCACCACCCCCGACGGGCTCGCCCTGCGGCTGCCGGCGGCCAACGCCGACAGCGACGGCCGAGCCACCCCGTTCACCGCGCGACTGCCCGACCTGGGCGGAGCGCGGCTACGGCTGGCCGGCTTCGAGGCCGACGGTGGGTTGGCCGCCGGCAACTCCTACGAGCTCCAGGTGGACGGGCTGACGGTGGTCAAGGCCGACGGCACGAAGCAACCGACCGAACTGGGCGGCGACTGGGCCGTGACCGCCCTCGGGCAGGAGCCCATGCCCGTACGGACCACCGGCGCCGGGTTCGCCGCAGCCCGCGCGGTCGACGTGATCCCCGGCGGGCAGTTCGCCTACCAGCCGCCCACCCGGTTCGCTGTCGTGCCGGGCGGAGACAACAAGCCCATCCCGGTGCTGATGACGCCCGGGGTCCGCAACGCGCTGAGCCTGCGCGTCGGCGACACCGTCGACCTGACCCTCTCCGGGGCGACGCTGCCGGTTCACCTGGTCGGCGAGCTGGACTCCGTGCCGGCCACCACCGGTGAAGGCGTCCTGCTGGACCTTCCAGCCGCGGTCGACGCGATGATCCGGAGCAGCGGCGCGGTGCGACCCGTACCGGAATGGTGGGTCGGCGCCGCCGACGCGAACGCCGCCGCCCAGGCGGTCAGCGCGCTCCCGGGCGTCACAGTGCTCAACCGGGAGGCGGCCATCGAGGCGGCCGCCGACGACCCGTACTGGCGCGGCTCGCGTACCGGCATGCTCGCCGCCGCGCTCGGCGCGGTGCTGCTCGCCCTCGTCGGCCTGATGGTGGACGTGTGGGCCACCGCCCGGCGTCGGCTCGGCGAGTTCGCGGTCCTGCACACCCTCGGCGCCACGCCCCGGCTGATGGCCCGGGCGCTGCTCGCCGAACAGACGTTCCTCGCCGGCATCGGCGTGGGCGTCGGGCTGTTGCTCGGCACCGCGGTCGGCGCGACGATGGCCCCACTGGTCATCCTCACCCCGGCCGCCGGCCGGCCGACACCCCCGGCGGCGTTCGTGCTGCCCTGGGTGCCGATCGGCCTGACCGCGGTCGGCCTGCTGCTGGCGGCGCTCGCCTTCAGCGCGTTCATCGCCACCGGCATCCGTCAGCGGGTGGCGGCGGTGCAGCTGCGAATCGGGGGAGAACGATGAGCGTCGGGGCGGCCGTCCGGCGGGTCCGGGCGTACGGGGGGCAGTTTCTGCTGCTGGCGGTGCTGACCCTGGTGGTCACGCTGCTGATCAGCGGAGTGCCCCGGCTGGTCAACCGGCTCGCCGAACAGGGGCTGCGAGCACAACTCAACAGCGAGCCGGCCGCCCGCCGGGACATCTCGTACACCACAAGCCTTGAGCCCGCGACGTCGCGGCGGACGGCGATGGGCGACGCCGCCGAACGGTTCGACGCCCTGGCCGCGGAGATGCCGCCGCCGGTGCGTTCGGCGGTGACCGAGCGGTGGTACAGCGTCGAGACCGCAGAGGCCCGCGTGGTCGGACCGGACCTGGCAGCCCGCAACCTGCTGGTCGACATGGGCCTGCGGGCCATGCCCGACATCCAGGGCGCGAGCACCCTCGTCGAGGGGGCGTGGCCGAGCGAGACCTACGTTCCCGATCGGCCGATCGAGGTGGCGCTCGACGTCGACGTGGCCCGCAAGCTCAACCTGCGCGCCGGCAGCCAACTGCGCATCGGCAGAACCGATGACAAGGGCAGACTCATCAACGGTGACCCGCTGGTGGTTACCGGGCTGTTCCGCCCCGTCGACCGCGCGAACGGCATCTGGGACGGGCTCCCACAGCTACTGCGGATCATCGAACCGCAGGGTGATGGGCAGCCGTTCGTCATCGTCGGCGTCGTCGCGCAGTCGCCTCTCAACAAGCGGGCCGCCGAGGGCTGGGCGATCCAGTCCAACTGGCGGTACCGACTGGGCGTCGACCGGATCGACGCACGCGAGCTGGACAAGATGATCGACGGCCTGCAGGTGATGCAGCGCAACCAGCCGACGGGGCTCACCCTGACCCAGGGCGTCGACGTTCCGTTGCGCGCGTTCGCCGCCCAGATCGACGCCGTCCGCACGCTGCTCGCGGTGATCGCGGCTGGCGTCCTGGCCACCCTGGCGGGGCTCATCGTGCTCGCGGCCAGCCTCGCCACCAGACGACGTCGCTCGGAGTTCGCGTTGCTGCGCGCCCGTGGAGGTGGGGCCACCGCCGGCGCCCGGCGCAGCCTCGCCGAGTCGGTGCTGGTGGTGCCGGTCGCCGCCGTGCTGGGCTGGTGGCTGGGCACGCTGTTCCCCGGTGCCCCGGATCCGACCACGCCGTACGTCATCGGCGTGACCGTGCTGGTCACGCTGGCACTGCCGTTGGCGACGCTTGCCGTACCGGTTGGCGGAGCGGCTCGCCGGGACCTGATCCGGGTGCGCCCGTCGGCCCGTCGGCTCACTGTCGAGGTCTCCCTGTTGCTCCTGGCCGGGCTCGCGGCGGTGCTGCTGCGCCGGCGTGGTCTGACCCTCGGCGAGGTGGACCCGCTGCTCGTGTCGGTGCCGGTGCTCCTCGCGGTCGCGGCGGCGGTGCTGGCGCTGCGCGCGTACCCCTGGCCGTTGTTGCTGGTCAGCCGGCTGGCCGCGCGGACCCGGGGCAGCGTGGCCTTCCTCGGCACGGCCCGCGCCGGCCGCGCTGCGGTCGCCGCCCCGCTGGTCGTGGTGGTGCTGGCGATCGGCACCGCGGCGTTCTGCGCGGTCGTGGCCGCCGGCGTCGACGCGAGCAGGGAACGGGCCGCCGCGCAGATCGTGCCCGCCGACGCGGTGATCCGCGGGGAGCGCTTCGCACCCGACACCATCGACGAGTTGGGCCGGCTGCCGGGGGTCCGGGCCGTCACCCGGGTGCTGTACGAGGACGACGAGCGGTTCGCGTCCGACGAGGTCGGCACCGACGCCTTCATCGGGCAGACGGACGTGCTGCTGGTCGACGGGTCGGGGTTGGACAAGGTGGCCCGCGACTCCCGGGTGGACCTGTCGATTCCGGCCGCGCTGCGCACCGCCGCGCCCGGCCCCGGTCCGCTGCCGGCGATCGTCTCACCAGCGGTCGCCGCCGACCTGGCCAAGGCAGGGCTGGACGACTCCGCCTTCATCTCGGTGCAGGGCCAGCGGTACGAGTTCCGGGTGGCCGGCACGCAGGACGGTTTCCCGATGCTGGCGGCGAACGCCAGCCGGTTCGTGGTCCTGCCCTGGCAGGCCCTGCCGACGCGTACCACCACACCCGTGCCGACCAGCCTGCTGATCGCCGGGGACTCGTTGGACGCCGAGGCGCTGCGCGTCGCCGGCGACCAGGGGCAGGAGCGCTACCAGCGGGACGGCACGGTCACTGGTCGGGAACGGATGATCGGGGTCACCGTCGACACCCGGACGGACGTCCGCCGCGACCTTGGCGAGGGCGGGGCGAACGGGGTGCTGGCCTTCGGGTTCGTGGCCGGCGCCGTCGGCGGCACAGTGCTCGGGCTGTTGGCCATCGCGTTCACCGTGTTGGCCGGCGCGCGCGCCCGGGGTCAGGTGCTGTCCCGGCTGCGCACCCTCGGCCTTTCCCGCCGGCAGTGGCGAGGGCTGCTGCTGGTCGAGCTGACCCCGCTGGTAGCGGTGTCGGTGTTGACCGGCGCGCTGGTCGGTGCGGTACTGCCCCTACTGCTCAACCCGGTGCTCGGCCTGTCCGCGTTCACCGATGGTGTGCCCGTCCGGGTGGCGTTCGAGCCCAGCCTGGTCGCCGCGGTGCTCGCGCTCGGGGCGGTCGCCCTCGGCTTCGCGGTCGCCGTCGAGGCCCTGAACAATCGCCGGTTGCGCCTCGGAGAGGTGCTTCGGCTCGGAGAGGAGAGCTGAGATGACCGCTACCGCCCAGACTCCACTGGTGCCTGACCTGGCCGCCCTGCAACAGCGGGCAGCGCTTCGCGCCGCCGAGCGGGCCGGCGGGCAGGACCGCCTCCGCGGGCACATCGTCTGCGACGGCCTGGTGCGCATCTTCAAGACCGAGGGGGTGGAGGTGGTCGCCCTGCAGGGGCTCGACCTGGTCATCGACCGGGGCGAGCTGGTGGCGATCGTCGGTGCCTCCGGTTCGGGCAAGTCGACACTGCTCAACATCCTCTCCGGCCTGGACACTCCGACCGCCGGTATCGCCCGGGTGGCCGACTACGACCTGCTCTCGCTCTCCGCCAAGCGACGGCTGAGCTACCGCCGGCAGTTGGTCGGGTTCGTCTGGCAGCAGACCGGCCGCAACCTGTTGCCGTACCTCAACGCGCTGGAGAACGTCGAGCTGCCGATGCAGTTGGCCGGCAAGCGCAGCGGCAAGGCCCGCCGGGAGCGGGCCCGGGAACTGCTCGACCTGGTCGGTGTGGGCTACTGCGCGGACCGGCGCCCCGGGCAGCTCAGCGGCGGCGAACAGCAGCGGGTCGCGGTGGCGGTGGCGGTGGCCAACGACCCGGAGGTGCTCTTCGCCGACGAGCCGACCGGTGAGCTGGACGAGGCGACCGGCGCGGAGGTCTTCGCGGCGTTGCGCACCATCAACGCGGAACTGGGCGTGACGATCGTGGTCGTCACCCACGACCACGCCGTGGCCACGCAGGTCCGCCGGACCGTCGCGATCCGCGACGGCCGGACCGCCTCCGAGGTACGCCGGACCGCGCGGATCGACGCGGACGGCAACACGGAGTTGGTCAGCGAGGAGTACGCGGTGCTGGACCGCAACGGTCGGATGCAGCTCCCGGCGGCGTTCGTCGACGCGCTCTCGCTGAAGGAGCGGGTCCGGCTCGACCTGGAGCCGGACCATGTGCAGGTACGGCCCGGCGACCGGGCCTCGGACGAGCGGGGGGCGCGGGCATGAGCCGGCAGAACATGATGGTGACCGGCGCGGCCGGGTTCGGCGGTACGCCCTCTGCGCACTCCGGCGAGGTGGTCCGGGTCAGTGGGGTCAGCCGGACCTTCGGCCGTGGTGAGCACGCCGTGCACGCCGTGCGGGACGTGTCGTTCACGGCCAACCGGGGCGAGTTGGTCGCCATCCGAGGTCGGTCCGGTGCCGGCAAGACCACGCTGCTGAACCTGATCGGCGGGCTGGACCGGCCGGACAGCGGCCAGGTGGTGGTCGCCGGACACGAGGTGACCTCGGCCGGGGAGGCGGAGCTGCTGCGGCTGCGCCGGGGCACCGTCGGGTTCGTGTTCCAGACCTTCGGACTGGTGCCGATCCTCTCCGCCGCCGAGAACGTGGGCGTGCCGTTGCGGCTGGCGCAGGTGCCGGCCGCGCAGCGGGAGGAACGCGTCGCGGTGCTGCTGGAACTGGTCGGCCTGGGCGGACACGCCGCGCAGCGCCCGTACGAGCTCTCCGGTGGGCAGCAGCAGCGGGTCGCTGTGGCCCGTGCGTTGGCCAATGAACCGGACCTGCTCATCGCCGACGAGCCCACCGGTCAACTCGATTCGGAGACCGGCCGATCCATCATGGACCTGCTGCGCGCGGTGGTGCACGCCCGTGGCATGACGGCGCTGGTGGCCACGCACGACCCGGCCCTGATCGACCTCGCCGACCGGGTGCTCGTCCTGCGCGACGGCCGTCTGGTCGACGGCTGACGCTGCCGGGCAGGGGTTCGACGTTGGCCCACGCCGTCGCGGGTGCGGCGCTTTGGCGCTCGCGGTGGAGCTGATGTCGTAGACGAATCGCCGGGGGTGACTCGTCTACGACATCAGCCCCAGAGCGTTGGCCCGGCGGTAGGGCGAGGCGTTCCCTACCGCGTCTGGTCGGGCCGGTCGTGTTCGGGCCGGTCGGTGCGCTCCGGGCCGTCAGCAGGCGACCCGGCGAGCGGGATCAGCAGGTAGCCCAGCCGAGCATCGTCGAACCGGAGTGCCCCGCCGGATGGACGCGACGCCGGGTCAGAGCGCGAGCTTCATGCCCTCGTGGCTGGCCACGAAACCGAGGCCCAGGTAGAAGCGGTGCGCGTCCGCGCGGGTCTTGTCGGTGGTGAGCTGCACCAGCGCGCAGCCACGCTCGCGGGCCTGGTCGACGGCCCAGGTCATCAGCTCCCGGCCCAGCCCCTGACCACGCCGGTCGGAGCGGACCCGGACCGACTCGATCAGGGACCGTTCGCTGCCGTGCCGCCCGAGGCCGGGGATGTAGGTGATCTGCAGGCAGCCGACGAGCTCGCCATCCTGCTCGGCCACGATGAGCTGGTTGCGCGGATCGGCGCTGATGTCCGCGAACGCCTTCTCGTACGCCTCGTCGACCTCGGTGAAGTCGCGGGCCTTACCCAGGACGTCGTCGGCGAGCAGGGCGATGACGGTGGGCAGGTCGGCCCGGACCGCCTCCCGGTAGGTCACGTCGCTCATGACGGTGATCCTGACACAGCGAAACCGGCGAATGGGCCTGTGCCGGTTGCGGGCAACGGGCAGCATGGGGCGGCATGGAGCTAGTGCTACTGCCGTTCCGCTGGGTGTACCGCGCGTTGGTGTGGTTCGCGAACTCGCCCCGCACGTTGATCACCTCGTACCTGTTGATGATCGTGGTGGCCGGGGTCATCTACGGGGAGGTCGAGGAGCGCAGCCCGGCCGATGCCGTCTGGTGGGCTGTGGTGACCGCCTCGACCGTCGGATACGGCGACATCTCGCCGACCACCTGGGCGGGCCGCACACTGGCCGCGCTGCTCATCTCGACGATGGTGCTGCTGGTCATCCCGCTGATCACCGCGCACTTCGCGAGCCGGCTCATCGTCGACGACAACGCCTTCGAGCATGAGGAGCAGGAACAGCTCAAGGCCGACGTGCGCCGGATGCGGGCGCTGCTGGAGGAGTTGGCCACCCGGCAGGGGATCGATCTGCCCCCACTGCCGCCGACCCAGCCCGTCAGCGGGCCGGGCAGCGCTGCCCCTCCGGTGGCACGGTCAGGTCGATCAGGTACGCGTCGACAGCGTTGGTGATGCAGGACGTCTGCGGGTACGCGGTGTGCCCCTCGCCCTCCCAGGTCAGCACCCGACCGACACCCAGCATCGACGCGAGCCGCGGGGTCTGCTCGTACGGCGTCGCCGGGTCGCCGGTGGTGCCGACCACCACGATCGGCGGCGCGCCGTTCGCCTTCCCGGTCGGGTACGGGTCACGCCCGCCCGGCCACTCGACGCAGCTCAGCATGCCGACCGCCAACGCCGGCCCGAACAGCGGGTACTTTCCGCGCCACTCGGACTGCAACCGCCGGATCTGCTCCCGGCTCGGCTTCTCCGTCTCGTCGGCGCAGTTGATGGCCAGGTTGGCGTCGAACAGGTTCGAGTAGTGGCCGTTGTCCTCCCGGCCGGCGTACGCGTCGGCGAGCCGGAACACGTCCTTCGGGTCGCCCTCGGCGAGCTTGTCGATCGCCCGGGCCAGCTCCTGCCAGCCGGATTCGGTGTAGAGCGAGGAGATGACGGCGTAGAACACCCAGCCGGCGGTGGCCTCCCGCCCGTCGGCGCCGCGTACCGGGGAGACCTTGGCCTTGTCGATGGCCGAGGTGACAGCGGCGCGGGCGTCCGGGGCGATCGGGCAGCGGCCGGCGTTCGCCGCGCACCAGCGGGTGAAGTTGGTGAAGGCCCGTTCGAAGCCGCGGGCCTGGCTCTCCGAGCCCTCGACCAGCCGCTGCTGCGGGTCGACAGCGCCGTCGAGCACCAGCGCCCGCACCCGTTGCGGGTAGAGCTGGGCGTAGGTGGCACCAAGCAGGGTGCCGTACGAGTAGCCCAGGTAGGTCAGCTTGTCGTCGCCCACGGCGGCGCGTACCGCGTCCATGTCGCGGGCGGCCTGCTCGGTGCCGTACAGCGGCAACTGATCGCCGTAGCGGTCGCCGCAGCCGCGCCCGATCCGCTGGCTCAGGCCGACGAAGCCGTCGAATGCCGACTGGCTCGCCGGGTCCGGGTCGAAACCGAAGCTGGCGTCCAGGTCGGCGTCGGAGATGCACTTGACCGGGCTGGACCGGGAGACCCCGCGCGGGTCGAAGCCGACGATGTCGAAGCGCTCGGTGATCGAGGCGGGCAGCCCGCCGAACTGGGAGCCGAAGGAGAGGTAGACGGCGGTGTCGACACCGGAACCACCCGGACCGCCCGGGTTGATCACCAACGAACCCACCCGGTCGCGCTGCTTGGTGGACCGGGCGCGCAGCAGGGCGATCTCGAAGGTCTGCCCGGCGCCCGGGCCGGCGCTCGCCCCGCCGCCGGTGCCCCAGTCACGGGGCACCGCGATCCGGGTGCACTCGTAGCGCATGTTGGGTGCGCTCCGCCCGACCAACTCGTCGGGCACCTCCGGGCAGGGCTTCCAGTTCGGTGCGCTGCCGGTCGGGGCGGCCGCGCCCTCCACCTCGGTGCGCGGCGCGAACGCTGGCAGCGTGCAACCGGCGGTGAGCAGCGCGGCGACGACGAAGGCGGCCAGAGTACGACGGACCCGGCGGCTGGACGCCATCCGAGGCTGGTCGGCGGTGCGGGTCACGTGGTCCTCCGGAATCGGGTCGACGGCCAGGCTACGCCGAGCCGGTGGCGGCTCGGTCCACGGTGGCCGTCGGGTCGCCGCGCAGCACCTGGTCCACGTCGAAGCGGATCGGTCGGTCGAGCTGGTCGTAGCGGCAGGATCGGGGGTCGCGGTCCGGGCGCCACCGAACGAACTGCGCGGTGTGCCGGAACCGTTCGCCCTCCATGGCGTCGTAGCCCACCTCGACCACCAGCTCCGGGCGCACCGGCTCCCACTCCAGGTTCTTGGTGCCGGTCCACCTGCTGACCCCACCCGGGATGCGTTGGCCACGCTCGTGGTCGCCGTGCACCCATGGGTGCTCCCCGCCGGTGTCCCGATAGGGCGCCAGCTCGTCGAGCAACTCGGCGCGGCGGGCCATGCTGAACGACGCGCTCACGCCCACGTGGTGCAGGACCCCGGCGTCGTCGTACAGGCCGAGCAGCAGCGAGCCCACCACCGGGCCGGACTTGTGCCAGCGGAAGCCGGCCACCACCGCGTCCGCCGTGCGGGCATGCTTGACCTTGAACATCAGTCGCTTGCCCGGCTCGTACGGCAGGTCGGCCGGCTTGACGATCAAACCGTCCAGCCCGGCGCCCTCGAAGACGTCGAACCAGCGCCGCGCGGTGTCCGGGTCGGTGGTGACCTGGGTGACGTGCACCGGCGGGCGGACCCCGGCCAGCGCCTCGACCAGCCGCTCCCGGCGGCGTGGGTAGGGCTGGTCGAGCAGGGCCTCGTCACCGATCGCCAGCAGGTCGAACGCGACGAAGTCGGCAGGGGTGGTCTCGGCCAGCATCTTCACCCGGGACGCGGCCGGGTGGACGCGCTGGGCCAGCAGCTCGAAATCCAGCCGTGGCTGGCCGCTCGGCCCGTCGCGCCGAATCACGATCAACTCCCCGTCGACCGCGCACCGCTCCGGTAGCTGTTGGCGGGCCTGCTCGACCACCTCGGGGAAGTAGCGGGTCATCGACTTGCCGCCCCGGCTGGCCAACTCGACCTCGTCGCCGTCGCGGAACACGATGCACCGGAACCCGTCCCACTTGGGCTCGTAGGTCACCCCGGGCGTGGTGGGCAGCTTGGGAACGCTCTTGGCCAGCATCGGCTCGACCGGAGGGTTGATCGGCAGGTCCACGCCGACCAGTCAATCAGACGGTGCCGACAGTCGTGAGGCAGATCACCGTGGATGGCGGGGTGGCGTGTCCCCCTACGCGTCGCTCGTCCCCACCGGGCGAATCGCATAACCGCAGGTCAGAGCTACTTTCACGAGGTGTCCGAGTGGGTCTGTGACTGCTGCGGGCGGTGGCGGGTGAGCGTCGAGCTGATCCGGGGCCGCTACCGGTTCCGGCTGACCCGCCGCTACCCGGAGCGGTTCGGCGGCGGCCGGAACGTGCTCGGAGAGGTCGGCTCGGTGCCCGAGTTGGAGGAGCTGCTGCGTCGGCGTACCCCGCTCACCCTGGCCGACCTGCGCGAGGCCGCCTGATCCGCGCGGTCGGCGTCGTGCGGTGTGGCCCCGGGAACTGCCGGTTGCCAGGCCCGATGTGCCTCCACTGAGGAGGGCCGGACGGGATCGAGCTCCGGTGTCACAATGCTCCCGGCGGCCTCGTCTGCACCCGTGGCGGTGCCGAGCGGCGCCGCCGGGGAGGGGACACCATGCGGTTCGAGGCCGATACCGAGATCGCCGCGGATGCCGAGCAGGTCTGGGCGGTGCTTGTCGACGTGTCCCGCTGGCCCGAGTGGACGGACTCGGTGACCCGGGCCGAGCGGGGGGAGCCGGGTCCGCTGACCGTCGGCGCTACCGCACGACTGACCCAGCCGAAGTTGCGGCCAGCGGTCTGGCGGGTCACCGAGCTGACCGAGCGGCGGGAGTTCGTCTGGGTCTCCGACGCGCCGGGTGTGCGGACCACCGCAGAGCACCGGCTGCTGCCGCTGCCCGACGGGCGTACCCGCGTCGAGTTGGCCTTCAGCCAGTCCGGCCCGCTGGCCGGCTTGATCGGCCGGCTGTACGGCGGGCTGTTCCGCCGCTACGTGCGGATGGAGGCCGACGGGCTCAGGCGTCGCTGCGAGCGGGGCTGACGGCCGGCTTCTCCAGCACTGCCAACGAGATGCCGTTCGGGTCCGGACGGTGCGCCACGATCCGGTAGCCGTGCCGCTGGTACAACCGCAGGTTGCGCGCGCTGTCCGCGCCGGTGAACAGGGTGAAGCGGGCCGCCCGGCCGGCGCAGGCCCGCTCGACGGCGCTGAGCAGTTGCGCCCCGACACCCCGCCCCTGCTGGTCCGGGGCGACCGAGAGGCGGCCGACGTGCGCGGTGTCCCCGGCCAGGTGGGCCCGCACCGAGCCGACCAGTCGGTGCCCCAACCGGGCGGCGAGGACGATGCTCGGGCCGGCCAGCACCGCCGCCACCTCGTCCAACGTCTCGGTCAGCGGTGGCAGGAACGGGTCGGTGTAGTGCTGCGCCTCGCTCAGGTACGCAGCGCGCTGCACGGTGAGGATCTCGCCGGCGTCCACGACACCGGCCGGAACGATGCTCGCCTCGGCGTTCATCGGGGCAGCACACCACAGCCGCCGTTGCCATCGACGGGCGGCCCGACCGCGCCGGCCGTACCCTGACCCGTGTCCGGTCGAGGTCGAGGGGGCAACGGTGGCCGAGCTGACGTACCCGGAGGTGGGGTCGACCCGGCACGGGCCGCTGCCCGGCGGGTACCACCACCTGCGCCACCGGTATCCGTTGCCCGCCGGCTGCTTCGAGACCGCCGCCGACGCGGTCCTGAGCTGGCGGCTGCACCGCGCCGCCGGCGTCCGGATCCGCACCGACGCGCCGCGGGCCACCGCCGGTGTGCTGGTGGCCTCCGGCCTCGGCGTCGGCCCGGCCCGCCTCTGGGGGCCGTGCCAGGTGGTCTGGAGCGCGGACTCGCCCACGCTCGCCGGCTTCGGCTACGGCACCCTGCCCGGGCACCCGGAGCGGGGCGAGGAGGCGTTCGAGGTCGTCCGTGACGACACCGGCGCGGTCTGGTTCGAGGTCCGCGCGTTCAGCCTGCCCGACCGCTGGTTCACCCGCGCCGGAGGCCCGGCGGTCCGGGCCGTGCAGCACACGTATGCCTGGTGGCTCGGCCGTACCCTGCGTCGGCTCTGCGCCGGTCGCTGACCACCAGGGCGCCGGAGCGACTCAGAATCGGGCGAACGAGCGGATCGGGGCGCGCGGGCCGTACTTCGGTGCCCGGATGCCGGCCGCCTCCAGCAGCAGACACACCCGGCCCCGGTGACCTCGGAACGGCTCCAGCAGGGCCATCATCCGGGCGTCGTCGCCCCTCGGTTCGCCAGCCAGCGCCCAGGCCACGGTGTTCGGGATGTGGTAGTCGCCGACGCTGACCGCGTCCGGGTCGCCGTACGCGATCCGGACCACCTCCGCAGCCGTCCACGGCCCGATGCCGGGAATCGCGGTCAGCCGGCGGGTGGCGTCGGCGGCGTCGGTGCTGCGCTCCAGGCGGTCGGCGAGCGCCGCGGCGCGACGGAGCGTGTCGGCTCGGCGCTGCTCCACCCCGAACGGGTGGAACACCCAGTACGGGGCCGCGGCCACGGTGGCTGCCTCGGGCGGCAGGAGCAGCGGCTGCAACGGGCCGGGAGCCGGCTCCCGGAAGTGCCGCACCATCGCCGAGTACGCCCGGTAGGCCTCCTTGCCGGTGACCTTCTGCTCGAAGACCGCGCGCAGAAGTCGGGGGAAGACCTCCCCGGTGGCGGGCATCCGGAGGCCCCGGTGTTCCCGGGCCAGCCGGGCGACCAGCGGGTGCGCCGCTGCCAGTTCGGTGAAGCCGGTCAGGTCGTCGCGCAGCCCGGCGATCGCGTCGGCGCGGGCGAGGACGTGCTCCGCTCCGGGCCCGTACCCCTCGGCGAGCAACTCGCCGCCAGCCGGCCGCAGCGCGAGCGTGGCCGGACCGTCAGGGGTGCGGGTGGCCCACCAGAAGGTGCCGGCCGCCACCCGGGCGCACGGATCGTACGGGCTGAAGGTGAGCGCCCGGACCGAGGCGGTCAGCCGATAGCCGACCGGTGGGTGCAGCACCCTGGTCGCGGCGGGTTCGGTCTCGGTCACCCCGTCACTCTGCCAGGTCACCGGGAGGGCTGGCGACCGCCGTACCGGTCCCGCCCGCGGTTGAGGAGCTTCGCGGGGATACGTTCGCCCGACCGTCCCGGTGTCATTGAACCACCCGAATGGCCAGGATTATCTTGGCGAACAGGCGCATACCGCCCTTATGCCATTTTTGGCGGTGGGTCAGGTATCGATCATGTGGTTGTTTGATTGCCTGCAGGTAAACGCACTGCCCCGGGCCACCTGCGGCGGCCAGCAACTCCCACTCGCGGGAGAACCCGGTTCGGCCCGGAGACCGGTGTCCCGCCGACAGCCGCCACCAGGCGTCGCGCGGCCGACGCCGGATCGCCACGCAGTGTCAACGGGGGATCTGTGGAAGGGCATGCAGTGATGGCTGCGCGAGTCTGTGTCGAATCATCGCGAGTGGGATCTCACCCCGCTACCCGTCCGCAGGGCTGACGGGTGCCCACTGACGAGTGGGCCGTCCCGAGCGGACGGCCCAGCGCGTGATCGCTCTGAAGATCTATCGACTCCTACCGTCGTCGGCACGGCGACGGCTGCTGGGTCTGCTGCCCGCACACCGGCGGATCGGCCTGGTGCAGACGCTCTCCCGACCGCGCGGCGGCGACACGGTGCATCACCTCGGCGCCCGGGTGGCCGTGACCGACGGTGGCGTTCGGACCCGGGCCGAGGTCGTCGCCACGGCGACCCCGTTGGAGCAGTGGCACCGCAACCTCACCGCCGTCACCACCGCGCTGCACTCCGCCGGCATCGAATACCACTGCATTCGTAACGACGACCACCTGCGCAGCACCGTCGCGGTCCTCGACGACCAACGGCCGGCTGTGCAACGCCTCGTCCGCACCGCGCCGACGCTGTCCGGCGCGGACGTCCGGGTGGTGCAGGTCCAACCCCGTCGGGACCAACCGGACGGCGCCCCGACCGAGGTTATCCAGGTCTGCTTCCCGGTGACCGACGCCCGCGCCGGGGTGGTCCTCGGCGCCCAATACGCCTGCGAGATCGAGTTCTGGAGCCGGCACGGGGACATGGTCCGTGCTCCCCGGCGCAACGGGGTCGTCGACGAGGCCCCCGCCCAGGCCCAGCCGGTCCGGGTGGCGGCGGCGCTGATGAGCCACTTCGTGCCCGAGGCCGACGACCACACCTACGGCACCCGCCGGGACCTGGCCGTCCGGGCGCCGGACCGGGTCGGCTTCCCGATCGACGCCGTCTACACCTGGGTGGACGGCTCCGACCCGCAGTGGCTGAAGCGGAAGTCGCTGGCGCTCGGCGCTCCGGACGGCCCGCTGCACGCGGTCGCCGCGAACTCGTCGCGCTACCACAACCGCGACGAGCTGCGGTACTCGTTGCGCTCGCTGCACAGCTTCGCGCCCTGGCTGCGGCGGATCTTCCTGATCACCGACAGTCAACTGCCGAGTTGGCTCGACCCGAGCCATCCGATGATCACGGTCATCTCGCACGCCGAGCTCTTCGCCGACCTCGGCGGCCGGTCGTCGTACAACTCGCACGCCATCGAGTCCCGCCTGCACCGCATCGACGGCCTGGCCGAACACTTCCTCTACCTCAACGACGACGTGTTCCTCGGTCGTCCGCTGCTGCCTAACCACTTCTTCCACGCCAACGGGATCGCGAAGTTCTTCCCCTCGCCGGCCCAGTTCGGCCTGGGGGAGGCGAAGCCGGAGGACCCGCCGGTGAAGGCCGCCGGAAAGAACAACCGTCGGCACATCCAACGGCAGTTCGGTGTGACCATCACGCAGAAGATGAAGCACACCCCGTTCGCGCTGCGCCGCAGCATCATGCAGCAGATCGAGGGCATGTTGCCGGACGAGGTGGCGGCCACCGCGCGGCACCGGTTCCGGCACCACGGCGACCTGTCCATCCCGTCGTCACTGCACCAGTACTGGGCGTTCCTGACCGCGCAGGCCGTCCCCGGCGACATCGAGTACGAGTACGCCGACCTGGGTCACCCCTCGACCCCCGCCCGGCTGGCCGAACTGCTGGGTCGCCGGCACCGCGACGTGTTCTGCCTCAACGACACCGACTCCGACCCTCGGTCGTTCGCCGAGCAGGAGCGGATGCTGGCCGACTTCCTGCCGCGCTACCTGCCCTTCCCCGCCCCGTTCGAGCTGCCGGACGACGTGGTGGCGGAGCGGCGGAACGTGGGCGCGGGGGAGCTGTGGCGGCGCTCGTACCGTCCGGTGCCGGATGCCCGTCGGGGCACCCCGGTCGACGCGCCCACCATGCCCAACAACATGCTCAACACGGTCACCGACTTCAAGGCCGTCGTGACGAGGCCGGACGGCTGACCCGACCGCGCCGCCCAGCCAGTGTTTCCGTACACCGTCCCCAGTGGAGTTCAGCTTGGTACGCCCCGCACCCCAGCCGTCGTCCGAGCCGCCACGGGCGCTCGGTGAACCGTCGGGGCTCGTTGACGTCTACCGCCGGGTGTTGAGCGCGCAGACCCGCCGTACCATCGCGACGAAGGTGAGTCCGCGAGCGCGCCACCAGCTGAAGCAGTGGGTCGCCCGGGCGTCCCGGGACGCCCAGGTGGCGGGACGCCGTAGCGAGCGGCTGGCCCGGCGACAACCGGAACTGCTCGCGGGTGGTGATCGGGCGGTCGTGACGGCCGACCGCGGGTCACGGATCGCGAGAGTCGACCCGGCTGTCACGCCGCTGGGCGCCAGGACGGCGAATCTGACGGCCGTAACGGCAGCGCTCGACGAGGCTGGCGTGGACTACTTTCGCGTCCGCGGGCGGTCACCGAGGGCGTCGGTGGTCGCCGTTGACGCCGGCGACCGCAGCCGGGTGTACGCCGCGCTCGCGGCGGCCTGCGCCCGAGTGCCCGGTTACGTCTCCGTACCCCGGGCCAGCGGCGAGCGGCCCCCGGCCCCGGGCTTCGAGCCGAAGACGTGGGAGCGGGTTGCGGACGCCCCGGTTGTGCGGCTGACCTGGTACTGGACCGACCCCCGGCACCGGCTGGTGCTGGGGCTGGCGTACGGCTGCGACGTCGAGTTCTGGACCCGGCAGGGGGACACGCTCGTCGCCCCGCGTCGTAACCCGGTGGCGGAGCAGGTCCAGGTGTCGTCGCCTCCGGTCCTCGTGCCCGAGTCCCTGTTCACGGGCCTGGTGCCGCCGACCGCCAGCGTGACCGTTCGCAGTCGGCAGGAGTTCGCGGGGCGGTGCCCCGATGACGTGTCCTTCCCCATCGACGTCGTCTACACCTGGGTGGACGGTACGGATCCGGACTGGCTGCGTCGGCGCGCCGACGTGACCGGGACTCCTTACCACGCGGAGGCAGCGAGCCCGGCTCGGTTCCTCAGCCGCGACGAACTCCGCTATTCGCTGCGCTCGGTGCACCTGTTCGCACCCTGGGTGCGAAACATCTACCTGGTGACCGACGACCAGGTGCCCACCTGGCTTGAGCTGTCCGCGCCAGGGCTCCGGGTGGTCAGCCACCGGGAGATCTTCACGGACCCATCGGTGCTGCCCACCTACAACTCCCACGCGATTGAGAGCCAGCTGCACCACATCGACGGGCTCTCTGAGCACTTCCTGTACTTCAACGACGACGTCTTCCTCGGCACCGAGGTGCTGCCTCAGGACTTCTTCCTGGCCAACGGCATCTCCCGCTTCTTCCCGTCGCCAGCGCTGGTGCCGCCGGGCACCCCGAGTGCCGAGGACATCCCGTCCTCGGCGGCTGGGAAGAACAATCGCGCGCTGATCGCCGAACGCTTCGGAACCGTCCTCAACCAGAAGATGAAGCACATGCCGCACGCGCTTCGGCGCAGCGTTCTGTACGAGATCGAGCAGGAGTTCCCGTTGCCGCACCGCGGGACCGCCGCCAGCCGGTTCCGTGGCCTGACGGACATCTCGATCGCCTCCTCGTTGCACCACTACTACGCGTTCCAGACCGGTCGAGCCGTGCCTGGCGAGTTGGAGTACGCCATCGCCGAGTTGTCCCATCCCGACACTCCCGCGCGGCTTGCGCACCTGCTGGCCCGGCGGGACCGGCACGTCTTCTGTCTGAACGACGCCTTCTCGTCGGAGGAGGACCTGGCCGCCCAGCTCGCGATCATCACGCCCTTTCTGGACACCTACTTTCCAGTGTCCAGCCCGTGGGAGAAGGCCTGACGTGATTGCCGTCCACGATCCGCGCCGTCTCGCGGCGACCGTCGCCGCTCTCCTGTGCCGGCAGTGACGCCATGTTCTGGTTGAGACACGGTGTCGGCAGGGCCAATCCCACGTCGTCGCGTCACCTCGCGGCTTATTTCCAGGTCGTCGCGCACCCCGACGACGACCTCTTCTTCCTCAACCCCGCCGTGCAGCATGCGATCGACAGCGGTTCCCCGGTCACCGCGGTCTATCTCACCGCCAGTGAGTCCGACGGCCGCAACGCTCCCCAGAACCACCCCGATCGCCGCGCCGTTCCCGTTGATTTCGCCGGTTACGCCGCAGCTCGCCAGAACGGCATCCGGGCGGCGTACGCACAGATGGCTCTCGGCGATCGGAGGGCCACCTGGTCGCGGGTCGCTCAGGTGCTGGCGGGTGGCCTGCCGGTGGAGATCGCCACACTGGTCGGCGCGCCCGCAGTACGCCTGGTCTTCTTCAATTTGAGGACGCAGGACGCCGTCGGGGACGAGCCGCCCCGGTGGCTCAGCGCGTTGTGGGAGGGGAGCCTGCCGGCCCTGCCGGCCCTGCGGCCGACGGGCAGCCCGTTGGAGGCTGTCGGCGAGTACGACCGGGAGCAACTGCTCACCGCGCTGACGGCGCTGCTGCGGGAGGTCGAGCCGACCGTCGTGCGGTTGCTCGACCCCGATCCGGACCACAAGACCTACGACGCCGCCAGCGGGAAGATCGCCTACTCCGACCACCTCACGCACACGGCCAGCGCGTACTTCGCCCTTGAGGCGGTACGACGCTACGAACTGGCCGGCGGGCGGCCGGTCCTACGCGAGAGCTACCGGGGTTACTACAACCGGCACTGGCCGCGGAACCTTGGGCAGGAGGCGTTCGCCGCCAAGAAGGCGTTGCTGGACATCTACGGAGGCGTCCCCCGGGACTGCGGGGACCCGGTGGGTTGCGGCGACTACCAGGTCGGCGATCAGGGCCACGTGCCCGGTTACGGGCAGAGCACCCATCCTCGCTATCCCGGGAGCGGCTCCTGGCTGCTCCGACAGGTCGACGGGCGGCTCGCCGCGTTCGGGGTCCTCGGGGACCGGGCATCGGTGTGGCGGGAGACCCGACCCGGCAGCGGGAAATGGCGTGGGCCCGATCTGGTCGACGGGGCAGGGCTGGTGCCGCACCTGTACGCGCTTGTGGGCGCCGACGCCCGGATCCACCTCTTCGGTGTCCGGCAGGTACTCGACCTGGCGCGGGAGGGACACCGACGCGTCCTGGTGACCACTGTGGAGTCGGAACCGGGCGGACCGTTCGGGCCCTGGGTGGACCTGGGAAACCCGGCGGACGGCGCGGTCGACGCGGAGGTCCGGCGGCTGGAGATGGGCATGCCGGTTGCCGCTGTCGGCGCCGACGGTCGAGTGCAGGTGTTCGTCCGAAACTTCGGGCGCGGCGTGAGCAGCCGCGTGCAGACCGGCCCGGACACCTGGGGCCCCTGGCGTGACCTCGGCGGCAGTGTCGTGCAGGAGGGGCTCGCGGTTACGAGCGCGGCCGACGGTCGCATCGAGCTGTTCGCGGGGACCGACAAAGCGGTGCTGCACTGGCGCCAGGCCACTGTCGACGGGCAGTTCGAACGGCCATCGATGCTGTCCGTTCCGGCCCCGGCGGGTCCGCTGACCGTGGTGGAGGAGCCCGGGGGCCGGCTGCTGCTGGTGTTCCGCGAGGCGGAGAGCGGTCGGGTGCTGGCGCTGCGGCAACGGGTCGGCGGTGGCTGGCCGGTCAACCCGGCGAGCCTCGACGGCCGGGGCGGCTTCGGGCCGGTGGCCGCGGCGGCGGTCCCACGAGATCCGGGCGGGACGGTCCTGGTCAAACGCGATGACACAGGTACGACCAGCCTGTCCTGGCAGCCGGCGGGGCGGGGGGTGTCCACCGCGTGGTCCACCTCCGGTGTCCTCTTCGTCGGCTCCCCGGCGGTGGCGGTGGACGCCGACGGACGAGTTGTGGCTGGTGTTGTCGGGGTGGATGGACGGCTCTGGACGGCCAGGCAGCGGCGGGCGGGCAGTGGCGAACAGTTCGGTGAGTGGACGGCCACAGGGAACGGGCGGAGACGGGCATGAGCGGGACAGGCATGAACGGGGCGCATCTACGCGATCTGGCGTCCGACGCGCTGCGGCGTTGGCCACGGCTGAGGGTCGCCCTGCGCAGAGCCGACCGGCAACTGAGCCGGCAGGTGACGCAGCTGAAGGGCGCCGTCCAGACACCGGCCCCCCGGCGGATCTTCCGGGCCGCACTGCCGGCGGGACCGTCGATCCAGGCACGCTTCGTGGGTGTGCTCGACGGTCACACCCTCAACCTGGACCTTGAGGTGCCGAGTGCGCTCGCCGCCGATGTCGTCGGCGCCGAACTGCACCTCGTCCGTGGGAGTACGCGGCTTACCGTGCCTGCCGACCTACGGCGGGCCAGCGGAGGTCTGGCCGCGTCCGCCGCCGTCCTGCTCTGCGGCCGGCCGGGTGGACTGGATCTGCCCCCGGGTGATCCGTGGCGGGTGGAGTGTCGCCTCATCAGCGAAAGCGGCGGGGGAGATCCCGTCCGGGTGGTCGGCGGCTTGACCGAACGACCTGCGGGACCGACAGTGTCGACGCCGCCCTGCCCCGACTCGGGACACCGGTACCGACCGCTGACCGACCAGGCCGGCCGGCTCACGCTTGCCGTCGCGGCCCCCGGGGCACTGGCCGAGCTGACCGACGTCCGACTCGACTGGACCGGAGCGAGCCTGGACGTGCGAACGGTCGGCTGGCACGCCGACGGGCCGGTGGAGGTCGGGTTGGAGCCGCGGGGCGGCGGCGAGTCGTTCCGCATCGGCGGCGAACCGGTGGGCCCGGACCTGTTGCGATTCGCTCTGCCGTTGTCGCCCATGACGGAGACGGGGCGCGTTCGGGAGCGGACCTTCGACGTCCGCTTGTACGCCGGGCCACGCCGGCTGCGCGTCGGCACGGTGCTGCACGATCTCACCAACCCCAAGAAGTCCCTCCGGCCGCCAGCGGCGATCGTCTGGGCCGCGCCCGGCCGTTCAGTCCGCGTCCGCCCCTACTTCACGCCGGCCGGCAGCCTCGCCCTGGCCTGCCTCCCCATCCAATCCCGCGCGACGGACGGCAAATTATGAAGATCACCTATCTGCTGACCTGGGCCGATGCCATCGGTGGCACCGAACGCACCGTCCTGCGACAGGCGAACTGGTTGGCCCATCGGCATGAGGTGGAGGTCATCGGTGTCCTCCGCACCCGCGACGAGATGCCCTTCGAGGTTGACCCCGCGGTGAAGCTGGTGCACCTGCTCGACACTCGCGGGGGCGTGACCCGGCCGGTACGTGGTGGGATGCCCGACGCCGTCGCCGAGGCGCTGGCCGCCGCGCCCAGCACGTTGGTCCGGCGCCACTGGGAGGGCGCGTTCTCCGCGCTGTCCGACCTCGAACTCGAACGCGTACTCGGCGAGATCGACGCCGACGTGGTGGTTACCACCACCCCCGCACTGCTCGCGGTCGCCGCGACGCTGCTCCCCCGACGGGTGGTGATCGTCGCGCAGGAGCACCGCGTCGCCGAACTTCGGGGCTCCTCCGGTGAGCCGTTCGGGCTCTTCGCCGCCAGGGCCGACGCGATCGCGCTGCTCTCCCGCCCCACCCGGGACTGGTTCGCCGAACTGCTGGTGGACGCTGCTCCCCGCTTGGTCGTGCTGCCCAACCCGATCGAGGACGGTTACCGACCACGGTCGACACGGGAGACCCGTACCGTCGTGATGGCGGGTCGGTTGAGCCCGGAGAAGCAGTTCGAGCATGCGATCGCCGCCTTCGGCCAGATCGCCCCGGACCACCCCGACTGGCGGCTGCGCATCTTCGGAGGCGGTTCACGGGCGCGGCTGGAGGAGCGCATCGCCGGCCTCAAACTCGGCAATCAGGTTCACCTGCTCGGTCCGACGGAGAGCATCGAGGACGAGTGGGCCAAGGCGTCGGTGGCGATGGTGACGTCCCGCGTCGAGTCCTTCGGCCTCACCCTGATCGAGGCGATGAGCGCTGCCGTCCCGGTGGTGGCGTACGACTGCCCCAACGGGCCGCGTGAGGTGATCGAGGATGGCGAAACCGGGTTCCTGGTCGCCCCCGACAACATCGATGAACTCGCCGCCGCACTGCGGAAGCTCGTCGAGGACGATGGTCTGCGGCACATGATGGGGCATGCCGCACTGCGCGATGTGGAGCGCTTCTCCGTCGAGAAGGTGATGCCACAGTGGGAGCGGCTCTTCGCCGACCTGCTCGCCGACCGTGACCGCCCGGGCTGGACGGATCGGCGACTGGCCGCGGTGGCCGCGCAGCAGGCCCGGAGGGCGGCGCCGAACGTGGTGCCGTCAAAGGCCGTCGCCCGCAGCGTCGGCGAGGTCGACGTGGAAGCATGGGCGGCCGGAGTCGAGGCCGGCCGGGACGACCTGCTCTGGACACGGGGGCAGTTGACGCGCCTCCGGGACTCCACGCCGTACGAGGTCGCGCGGGACAATCTGGACCTGACAGTGGACAGCCTCGACGCCGCAGGCATCGACTACTTCCTCGTCCGACAGATGTCGCCGACCTTCCGGGTGGCCGTACGGGAGGAGACCCGGCAGTCCGTCGTTGCCGCCCTCGCCCGTCGGCACGCCGGTCGGCCCGTCTACGTGGAAGCCTTCGACCAGCGGAACCGCACGATGGGGGTCTGGCCGGCGGCAGCCACGATCGGGGTCACCGCCATGGCCACGGCCGCCTGGCTGCGGGTCTTCGAACCGGCGATGACCCAGTCGCAGACGCTACGGCTCGGCACCATCTACGGGTGTGCCGTCGAGTTCTGGCAGACCGTCGAGGACGGATCGGACCTCTGCGGCCCGAGCCGGACGTTGGTGGGGGACCGGCTGGCCGCCGAATCCCTCACTCCGGCCGTGGTGACGGTCGGGGGGCGGAACTACCGATCCGTCGAACCGTTCACGCGACGGCTCGCCGACGAGATCACCTTCCCCATCGACCTCGTCTACACCTGGGTCGACGGGGCCGACCCGGTCTGGGCGCGCCGCCGCGCAGAGGCACTGGGAATCGGGTACGCCGAAGAGGGTGCGCTGCAGGGCGCCGAACGTTTCCGCAGTCGGGACGAGCTGCGATACTCGCTACGGTCGGTCGATCTCTTCGCGCCGTGGGTGAACCGGATCTGGATCGTGACCGATGGCCAGGTGCCGGACTGGCTCGACACCGCGCATCCGAAGGTCCGGATAGTCGACCATCAGGAGATCTTCGCCGACCGGAGCGTCCTGCCGACGTTCAACTCCCACGCCATCGAGACTCAACTGCATCACATCGAAGGGCTGTCCGAGCACTTCGTCTACCTCAACGACGACGTCTTCTTCGGCCGGCTCTTCGGACCCGACATGTTCTTCGACCCGGGTGGGCTGCCCAAGGCGTTCAAGAGCCCGACCCAGATCCCGCTCACGCCTCCCAGTCCGGACGACGAGGCGTTCGCGGTGGCCGCCAAGAACAACCGGCGTCTGCTGGAGGGAGCGTTCGGCAAGACGCTGATCCACGCGTTCCTGCACGCTCCGCACGCGCACCGACGCAGCACCCTCTACGACATCGAAGCGGCGTTTCCGGAGTCGGTCCGGCAGACGGCAGCCAACCGCATCCGTTCCACCGACGACGTATCCATGCTCTCGTCCCTGGCGCATCACTTCGGCTTGATGAGCGGACGGACGACGGGAGGGGCGATCCGCTGTACCTTCGCCAACGTCGGGCTGGCCGCGCACCTGCTGCGGCTGGACAATCTGTTGGCCGGCCGAGCCTTCGACGTGTTCTGTCTCAACGACTACCACGACGGCGACGTGCCGGCTGAGGACCAAGCCAGGATCATCGAGGCGTTCCTTGGCGCATACTTCCCCGTCGCCAGCCAGTTCGAGCGGGGTAGTGAGCGCAACCGTCGGCTGTCCGGGGCCGGGGGGTCGATGACGGCGGCACCGGACCTCCGCACATGACGGTGGCCGGTCGCGCCCTCCCCGGCGACGACCGACCACCGTGCCCTCGTGGGCGACCAGGCTCAGTACGAGTAGCCGGAGCCTCCGGCGTCGTTCGAGCCGCTGTCCGCCGGCGGTGCGACCGCCTTCGGGGTGCCCTTGGGCAGGCAGCTCAGGTTCTTCTTGCCGTCCGGCTGGACCACGAACCAGGTGCCACCGACAGCCTGGCCCTTCCACTGGCCGGGCTTCTTGTCACCGATGTAGCGGTAGACCGGCCAGCCGGCGATGGTGAGCTGACGGGTGCCGTCCTGCCGGGTCACGCTGCCGACCTTGTCGTCGGAGACGCCGGTGAGCTCCGGGTTGCCGTCGGTCAGTGCCGGGGGCCACACCTCGGCGCACTTGTCGACGCAGTTCGACGACGGCGGGTCGGCGGTGTCCTTGTCGAAGCGGTACAGGATCCAGCCGTCCTGGTCGGTGACCACCTTGCCCATCCGGGCCACACTCTTGCCGACCAACTTCTCGGTCAGGTCGACGTCCGCGGGCGGGGCGTCGGCGGCGGGCGCCTCCGGGGTAGCCGAGGCCTCAGGTTCAACCGTCGCGGTGGGCTCGGCCGCGGCGACGGCGACCGGCTCGGCCGCGCTCGAGTTCGCCCCGTCGTAACCCGCGGGAGCGCAGGCCGTTAGTGCGACCATCGCGCTCGCGACGATGACGGTCCGCTTCATCTGTGCCACGTGCCCTCCTCATTCTTGACAGTTCACCCATAGGTACGGCGGGCGGGCTGTCAAGGTTGAAGTAGTAACAGTGGTCAATTTCACGTAAACCGATTGAACCGTTCAGTGCTCCCCTGCGTACGCCCCCGCGAGGGGACCCTTCGCCCAACGACAGATCGGCGCCGGTCATTGTGACAATGACCGGCGCCGATGCGGCTGGCACTCTTACATGGGTACGGTGACCAGCGGACTCGCCACGCCGTTGGCATCCACCGACTGCACCTGGAGCTGCTTGATGTCCTTCGGCAGAGCCGACGTCGAGGCGCTCAGTTCGAGACCCTGCGGCCGGGTGTTGGTGCCATAGCCGCCCTCCGGCACCGACCAGGTCGAGACGACCTCGGTGGTGGCGTTCTTACGTACCACCACCAGTCGACAGATGCGTGGGCCGGGCAGCTTCCGCAGGCTGAAATTGATCCGGGTGCCGTAGTCCTTGGTCACCAGGAACATGGTGGTCTGCACACCGGTGGTCGCGTCGGTCGCCTCGACCTGGTCGCCCTCCACCTCGGTGCCGCCCACACCCGGGCCGCTCGGCGCGGCCGTCGGCGCGCTCGTCGGCGGGGTGGGCGCGCTCGGCGTCGACTCGGCGAGCACCCCCGGCGCCTGCTCGTTGCCGGTCACGCTGACGAAGCCGTACCCGGTCAGACCGCCGAAGACCACCACCGCGGCGGCCGTCGCGAGCATGTGACGAAACCGGGTACGCCGCCGGTCGGCCCGGACCGCGCCGAGCGTCCGGTCCAGCAGGGCCGGGTCGGTCGCCGTCTGCTCCATCGCCATCATCGTCTCGCCGTCGATGTCGGACAGCAGCCCGACCACCGGCACCATCGTCTCCAACTCGGCCGCGCACGCCCAGCAGGTGGCGAGATGCTCCTCGAACCGCTCAGTGTCCTGCTCGTCGAGCACACCGAGCGCGTACGCCGCGACGTCCATGTGGTCCGGCCGGCTCATTCTGTCACCCCCCGCTCCTGCAGAGCCGTGCGCAGCGCGCGCAGCGCGTAGTAGACCCTCGACTTGGCGGTGCCGAGCGGCAGGCCCAACTCCTCGGCGGCCTCCGGCACCGTCCGCCCCCGGAAGTACGTCGAGATCAGGATCTCCCGGTGCGACTGACTGAGCGTACGCAGCGCGTCCGCCACGGTCATGGTCCGCAGCACCCGGTCGGTGCTGTCCGCCTCGGCGAACGCCGTGAGGTCCCGGTCGTACGTCTCCGGCGGCCGGGCCTCCTGGCTGCGGTGCTCGTCGATGGCGATGCGGCGGGCCACGGTGACCAACCACGGCCGCAGCGAACCCTGCCCCTGGGTGCCCAGGCGGTGCGCGTTGCGCCAGGCCCGCAGCAGCGTCTCCTGGACGATGTCCTCCGCGCGCTGCCGGTCCCCCCCGGTGAGGCGCATGACGAACATCAGCAACGGGCCGGCGTGCTCGGCGTAGAGCTGACGGATCAACTGGTCGGAGTGGCTGGCCTCGGTTGTCGTCGCCTGATGGCGCCCGGGCGCCGGTCGCGGCGTCACCGGACCATTCTGGCGAGGCGTCGCCCGCGAGTCGACCCCCCGGGCAGACGAGGTTGACCGTGACGAGGGTCGCGCCGACAACCAGTCAGCGCGTACCGCGTCGCCATGCCAACCGGCCGCCACCGCGTGCATGCAGACCTCCGGGATCGTCCGTGACCAACGCCGGCCCACAAGGTGGGCCGCCCGGTGGTACGCAGCACCGGCCCCAACGGATCAACAATCGGCGAAAATATCTACGGCGCGTTGTCGAGTGGACGGTCAGCGGCGGACTGAGAACAGGCCAGGCGGTGGCGGATCGGAGCCGGTCGCGTCGGCATCCCGGACGATCTGCGCGCCACCGACGAAGCGGTCCAGGTCGTCGCCGGCCACCACCCGGCCCGGGAACCAGTCGCCGGCAGCGCGTCTGGTCAGCTCCGGCACCGGCGGTGTGGACCGCCCGGCGACCAGCACCAGATTGCCGTACCGGCGTCCACGCAGCACCGCCGCGTCCCCGACCAGACAGGCCTGCGGCAGCACCGAACGGACAGTGGCGACCTGCCCGCGAGCGTGCCGCAGCGGCGGACCGTCGGCCAGGTTCGCCAGGTACCAACCGGCGGGGCGGAGCACCCGGGCCACCTCGGCCGCGTACTCCACCGACGTGAGGTGGGCCGGCGTACGCGCGCCGGCGAACACGTCGGCGACCACCACGTCGTAGCTGCCCTCCCGGGTGGACGCCAGCACCGCCCGGGCGTCCTCCACCCGGACCCGCAACCGGGCGTCGGACGGCCACGGCAACGCCCGACGGACCAGCTCCACCAGCGCGCCGTCCACCTCGGACACCCGCTGGGTAGACCCGGGTCGGGTGGCGGAGACGTACCGGGGCAGGGTCAGCGCGCCGCCACCCAGATGCAGCACCCGCAGCGGCGCACCGGCCGGCGCGATCAGATCCACTGCGGCGGCCAACCGCCGCACGTACTCGAACTCGAGGTGGGTGGGGTCGGTCAGGTCGACGTGCGACTGCGGCGCGCCGTCCAGCAGCAGCGTCCACGAGCCGGCCCGGTCCGGAGCCGGCACCAGCTCCGCCAGCCCGGTGTCCACCTGCTCGACGACCCGGTCACCCGCCCGTTTACGACCCACCGGAACCAGTATCCGCGCTCATCGGGCGGCGCGGGCCGCGGCGGTCAACGCACGGTGCAGCAGCCGGGAATCGCCGAGCAGGGCCCGCAGCCGGCGCTCCAGGCCGGCGATCGGGATCAGGTTCTGCGGGGCCCGCGGATCCTTGTACGGGGTGGAAGCGAAACGCGGCAGTGTCACCAGCGACAGGTCGGCCAGCTCGATCGCCGCCTCGACGGGCAGGTCGGCGGAGCACTCCACCCGAACGACGCCCGCCCACGGCGCGCCGATCGCCACCGGCAGCCGCAAATACCACGACCAACCACCCCAGGCGGTGCCGAGCCGGAACACCGGGGAGCGCTCACCCGACGCCATGCCCGTCACCACAGCGGTCAGCCGGGCATCCAGGTACTGACTGTGCTGCGTCTTGATGTAGCCCAGGGTGCGCGGCAACTGCCGACGACTGCGCAGCGGGCCGTCCACCACCAACAGGTCACCGTCGACCCGGGCGGCGTCGGACACCGCCACCTCCAACGCGGTCAGCGGGCCCTGCACGGCGGCCGGCAGCTTCGCCAGCTCACCGGTGCCACCCACCCGGTGCACCGGGTAACGGATCGCGCCCGCCACCACATCCCGCGCCGACGGGCTCGCCGTGAACAGGCCCCGACCAACCCGGGTGCCCGCCAACTGCGCCGCACCCCGCCCCAGGTCGCACCGGACCACGCCGGCCGCGTACGAGGCGGCCAACCCGGGGAACGACAGGCCGTCGGTCTCCGCCGTCCAGATGCTCGCGTCGATGCGGCGAACCCCGTCGACCAGCAACACCACGTCGGGTGCCCGCACCCCGGGGCGTACCCCGATCGCCCGCCAGTCCACGGCGGGCAACTCCACGTCCGCGTCGACCTGCGCGCTGCTCGGCGCGGCCGGCCCGGCGGCGGACGCCTCGAACGACGCCCCGTACGCCGGGTCCCACGAATCCACGAAGAACGCAGGGTCGCTCGCGCTCACCGGGCTGGTCCTTCGTTCGCGGCTGCGGGGCTCCGCTGCGCTGCGCTCCTCGCGCTCACCGGGCTGGTCCTTCGTTCGCGGCTGCGGGGCTCCGCTGCGCTGCGCTCCTCGCGCTCACCGGCCCGTCCGCTCCACGCGCGCGGACCGGGCATCCTTGCGCACCTCGAAGCGGACCGGGATCCGCTCGGCCAACGCCGGCACGTGGGTGACCACGCCGACCATCCGATCGCCCCGGGCCGCCAGGTTCTCCAGGGTCGCCGCCACCGTGTCCAGGGTGGCGGCGTCGAGCGTGCCGAAACCCTCGTCCAGGACGATCGACTCCAGACTCGCCGCCGTGGTGGACATCCCCGCCAACTGCTCCGAGAGCGCCAACGCCAGCGCCAGCGACGCCTGGAACGTCTCACCCCCGGAGAGGGTGCGCACGCCGCGACGCAGCCCCGCGTCGTGGTGGTCGACCACCACGAACTCGCCCTTGTCATGCACCAGCTCGTACTGCCCGGAGGACAACTCGCGCAGGATCCCCGACGCGCCGTCGACCAGCAGGTCCAACGCCTCGGCCAGCAACCACCGCTCGAAGTTGTTGGCCCGAAGGTGCCCGGCGAGCGCGCGCGCCACCTGCGCCTCCCGCTCGTGCCCCGCCCGCTGCTCGCGCAACGTCCCGGCCTGCTCGCGACGTTCGTGCAGCCGCCGCCGGTCGGCGTCGGCCCGCTCCACCGCCACCGTCGCCGCGTGCACCGGATCGTCCCCGACCGGCACGTCGGCGGCGGCGAAGATGCCCGCGATGGCCCGCTGCACCCCGTCGGCCACCGACTCGGCCTCCGCCACGGCGGCGGCCCGACCGGCCCGCTCGGCGCGGCGTCGGTCCGCCTCGGTGGTCGCCCACTCGGTCAGCGCCGCCCACGCGGCAGCCACGTCGTCCCGATCGGTCGCCGGTGGGCCGAACCGGGCCAACCCGTCCCGGGCGGTGTCAAAGGCCCGCCACGCCGCCCGCAGCCGCTCCTCGGCGGCGTCCACCCCGGCCCGGGCCTGCCGAGCGGCCTCGCGGCCGGCCCGGACCGCCGTCGCCGCCTCCTCCAACGCGCGTCGCAACCGGGCGTGCTCGGCCAACTCCCGGCGCAACACGGCCGGCTCGGCCGCACCGGAGAGCTGCCCGTCCAGCTCGGCCAGCCGGGCCTCCATCTGCTCCTGCCGGGCTCGCGCCTGCACCAGCAGCCGCTCCAGCTCCCGCGCCGCCGTGTCCCGCTCCTGCACCGTCGCCTGCGCGGCCTTTGTCGCGGCCCGCGCGGCCTTGCCCGCCGCCGTCGCGGCGGCCACCGCCGAATCGGCAGGCACCGCCGGCACCACGGCCACCGGCTGCTCACACACCGGGCACGCGGCACCGGCATGCAGGTGCACCCGCAGACTCACCGCCAGGTCGGTGGCCTTCGCCTCCTCGTGCGCCCGGAAGGCCGCCTCCAGCTCGACGTCGGCCCGCTCGGCGACCACCCGTGCGGCGGCCAACGCCGCCACCGCGGCGGCGTGCTCCTCATTCGCCGCGCGCACCGTCGCCCGGACCGTGTCGGCCTCACCGGACAGCCGATCCCGATCGTCGTACGCCCGCAGTTGCAGCCGCAGCGCGCTCTCGTCACCGGCGGCGGCCAGCTCACCGCGCAGCTTGTCCTCCCGCTCCTCGGCCAGCGACACCCCGGCCGCAGCCGCCTCGGCGTCGGCCCGCGCCGCCGCGACCGCGCGAGCGACAGCGGTCACCCCAGCCGGCGCGCGCACCCCGGTCAGCACTGTCAGCTCGTCGTCCAGCGCGGTCAGCGCCGCCGCGGCCTCCCGTGCGGTGACCCGGGCCGCAGCCAGCTCCGGCACCGCCTCGGCCACCGCGGCCGCCAGCTCGGCCATCCGCTCCACCCGGGCGTCGGCCTCGGCCAACGCCTCGTCGTCCACGCCGGTCAACCCGGCGAGCACCTGATCGACCGCCTCCAGCCGGGCCTCCGCCTGCGCGGCGCGCGCCGTCGCCTTCTTCTGCACGTCCTCGTAGACGCCGAGGCCGAGCAGGTTGACCAGGATCTGTTGCCGAGTCGCCGGCTTGGCGTGCAGGAAATCGGCGAACTGCCCCTGTGGCAGCACCACGCAGCTGGTGAACTGCTCGTACGGCAGCCCGACCGCCTCCAGCACCGCCTGCTCCATCTCGGCGGGGGTGCCGGCCACCACCTCGCCGAGATCGTCCGGGCTCAACCCGGTGTCCAGTTTGGTCACGTCGAAGCCGGCCGGCATGAGCTGCAACCCGGCGTTCGCGGTCTTCACGTTGCCCCGGCCGTCCCGACGGACCACCCGGGTCGCCACGTACCGGGCGCCGCCGGACTCGAAGACCAACCGCACCCGCGCCTCGGTCGCCGACGGCGCGAGCGCGTTCGCCAACCCTCGGGCGCCACCCCAGCGGGGCACCATGCCGTAGAGGGCGAAGCAGATGGCGTCCAGCACCGTCGACTTGCCCGAACCGGTCGGGCCGATCAGCGCGAAGAAGTCGGCGTCGGTGAAGTCGACAGTGGTCTCGTCCCGGAAGACCGTGAACCCGGCCATGTCCAACCGCATCGGACGCATCAGTGCTCGACCTCCTCGAAAAGCTCGTCGAAGAGCTCCCGGACACCCTCGTCGGCGTGGCCCCGGCTGTCCAGGTAGTCGGCGAACAACTCCCGGGGCGAACGCCCCGAGCGCTGGGCGATGCGCGCGCCGCTGCCCGGGGCGGCCAACAGCTCCGGGTCGATCCGGATCTCCAGGGCGCGGGGGAGCAGCTCCTGGATCTCCTCGCGCAGGCCGGCGCGGGGTTGCTCCCGCACATACACCCGCAGCCACGCGTCCGGTGCCTCGATCTCGGCGAGCTGGGCGAGGGTGCCCCGCACCGTGCGCAGCGCGCTCGCCGCGGTCACCGGCACCTCCCGCACCCGGGCGGCGGTGCTGGCCGTCACCTCGACCATCGTCACCGAGGGGATATTTTCCTGCTCACCGAAGTCCACAGCGAGCGGACTGCCGCTGTACCGCACCGGGCAGGGGCCTGCTACCCGCTGCGCCCGGTGCAGGTGACCCAGCGCCACGTAGTGCGCGGTGGCCGGAAAGACGGTGGCCGGAACGGCGTAGCCCAACACGGTGTGCGCGTCGCGCTCGCCACCACCGGTGGCCGCGCCGGTCACCGTCAGATGCGCGGTGACCAGGTGCACCCGGTCCGGTTCGGTGAAACCCTCGGTCAGTCGCCCCAGCACCCGGCCCAGGTGGTCGGCGTACGTCTGGTTGGTCTCCGCGGCGGTCAGCTCGTACATCTCCAACGCGCGCACCGCGTACCGCTGGGACAGGAACGGCAACGCGGCCAGCCGCCACCGCTCGCCACCGGCGGTGGTGCCGTCGATGACGTGCTCGTCCGGATTTTCCCGCACCCCGCCGCGCAGGGTGATGCCGGCGGCATCGGCCCACGGGCGCAGCGCGTCCAGCGCCGGGCCGTTGTCGTGGTTGCCCCCGATCGCCACCACGTCCGCGCCGGTCCGCCGCAGCGCCGTCAACGCCCTGGTGACCAGGCGGGTCGCCTCCGAGCTGGGCGCGGCGGTGTCGTAGAGGTCACCGGCGACGATCACCAGATCCGGCTGTTCGGCACGGGCGATCTCGATCACCCCGGCCAGCACGGCCTTGTGCTCGTCGGCCCGGGACTGCCCCTTGAGCACCTTTCCCACGTGCCAGTCGGAGGTGTGCAGGATCTTCATTGCTGAGCTGGCCTTCCGTTCGCGACTGCGGGGCTCGCAAGCTCACTCCTCGCGCTCACCTGTGCCGGCCCTCCCTAGAACGGGATGTCGTCGTCGGTGCCGCCGCCGGAGCCCACCACGGCGAACGGGTCGGCGGACTGGGTGATCGAGCGCAGCGTCTCCGATGGTGCCCGGCCCGCCTCGGAGACCCGGGTGGCCCAGGCCGGGAACGGGAACTCCAGGCAGAGCGGCACCGGGATGTCCGGCTGGTTGACGAACATGGTGCCCGGCTTGGCCAGCAACGCCCGCTGGCGCTGCGCGGGCGGCAGGAAGCCGTACTCCGGGCGGGACGCCTCGGCCGGGTCGAGCCGGCCGACCACCCGGATCGCCGAGTTGGTGACGATCCGCCGCTCCACCTCGCTCGCCGTCTGCTGCGCGCCGATCAGGATCACCCCGAGCGAACGGCCCCGCTCGGCGATGTCCAGAAGGACCTCCTTGATCGGCGAGGAGCCCTCCCGGGGGGCGTACTTGTTGAGCTCGTCGAGGACGACGAAGAGCAGCGGCTTGGCGGTGCCGGACTTCTCCTTGCGCTCGAACTCGCTCTTGAGCGTCACACCGACCACGAACCGCTGCGCGCGGTCGGGAAGGTTGTGCAGGTCGACCACAGTGACCTGGGCCGACTCGCTCGTGTTGATCGAGTGGGGGCGGCGGGTGGCGAGGTCGCCACGGATCAGCCGGGCCAGGTCCTTCTTACTGCCGATCAACCGCCGGGCGAACGCGTTGACGGTGCCCAGCCCCACCGCGCTGCCCGCCCAGTCGGAGCGGGTCTCGTCGTCGTTGAGCTGATCGACGATGTGGTCGACCAGATCGCCGTAGGAGCCGAGCCGGACCCCGTCGATGCTTACCCCGCCGTCGGCGGGCTGGGCGTAGCGGGCCAGGTGCGCGGCCACCGAGTGAACCACCATCGTGTACTGCTGGCGCTCGTCGTCGGCGTCGGCGAAGACGTACGGCAGCAGGCGGTCAGTGCAGAACTCGCTCAGCGTCCAGTAGAAGCTGTCGACGCCGGTGAGCCGGCTGCTCACATCCGGCGTGCCGGCCGAGTCGCCGGGGCGCGGCGGGGCGTACACCCGCACGTCGGGGAACGCGCCGGCGCTCAACCCGAGCTTCGCGTACGCCGCGCGGGTGGGCTCGTCGAGGCGGGTGTTGGGGTGGTCCAGGAAGAGCAGATCCTCACCCTTGACGTTGAAGATCAGCGCCTTGGCGTTGACCGCGTCGCCGCCCAGCACACCGGAGCGGAACACCGAGTAGAGCAGGAACGTGGCGAAGCTGGTCTTGGTGGCCACCCCGGAGATGCCGGAGATGGAGACGTGCGCACCCCGACTGCCGTCGAGGAAGTCGGCGTTGAGGTAGACCGGGACCCCGTCGCGACCCATCCCCATCGGGATGCGCCGCTCCATCCGGTCGAAGTGCAGCGCGCGGGCCCGGGCATCGCCCTCGGCCCGGAACACCACCGCGCCCGGGGTCGGCGGCACGTACAGCTCGGGATCGACCCGGGTGGTGGTGACCTCGGCCGCCTCCTGCACCTGCGCGGGCAGCGTGCCGTCGGCGATGGCGAACACGTCGGAGTCGAACTGGGCGCCCTCGTGCCGAGCGCGGACCTGGGTGACCACCCCGGCGATCGTCACCGGCTCCCGGTCCGGCAGCTCCCGTCGCGTGACCACCACGTCGTCGAGCTGGAGGTAACTGCCGGGCGCCACGGCCGTCCAGAACTGCAACGGGGTGGCGTCGGCGGTGCCCAGCACCCGCCCGACAGCCTCGCCCGGGCTGTCGAGGTCGGCGTCGGTCATCGGGCGACTCGGGTCGGTCGGGCATCACGGTCGGCGCGCATGCCCTGCATCCTGCCCGAGGAGTACGACAGGTCGCCACGCGACGCGGCGGACGACACCATGCGCCGTCACACTCACGACGGTGGGTGTGCGACCGGGCGACGGCGGGTCACGGGCGGGCGTGGCGGAGCAGGAGGACGCCGTCTTCGGCGGCGAGCACGTGGCGCAGTGGCAGGTGCCGGGGCGGTGCGGCGTCGCCGGCGGTGATCCGGCCGGGGCCGGGCCCGGCCAGCAGCGGCGAGACGGTGAGGCACAGCTCGTCCACCAGGTCGGCGGCGGTGAGCGCGCCGAACAGGTGTGGGCCGCCCTCGCAGAGCAGTTGGGTGAGCCCGCGGCGGTGCAGCTCGGCCAGACCGGCGGCCAGGTCGACCCGCTCGGCGCCGCAGCGCAGCACGTCGGCGACGTCGGTCAGCCCGGGCGGCGGGTCGGCGTCGGCATGGGTGAGCACCACCGGGCGGGTCGGCGCGTCGGCGAGGGCGGCCTGCGCCGGATCCAGGTCGAGCGAACCGGAGACCACCACCAGCGTCGGGTACTCGGCCAGGCCGTTGGCACGGCGCCAGGCGCGGCGGCGCTCGTTGAGCCGGACCGCCCGGTACCCCTCGTGGCGGAGTGTGCCGGCGGCCACGACCAGGGCGTCGCAGGTCATCCGCAGGAGGCCGAACACCCGCTTGTCCGGTTCGCCGGAGAGCCCGGCCGAGTAGCCGTCCACGGTGACCGCGCCGTCCAGGCTGGTCACGAAGTTCATCCGCAGTCGGGGCTCGTCGGCGCGGCCGTAGAGGGCGGTCAGCGTGGCGTCGTCGAGCGGCTGCGTCGACGGCTCGGGCCAGAGCCGTCGGATCGGAATTCCGACGGTCATTCGCCGGCCGGACCGGTGACCGGAGGGGTGGGTTCGGCGGTACGGTGCTGGCAGTCGCACCAGTTCCGGCCCGGGCAGTCGTCGTGTCGCCGGGCCCGGCACGCTCGGCAGATCATGCTGGCAGCCTAAGCCGCGGGAGGACAGGACAGCATGTCGCGTCAGATCTTCCAGCTGAAGATGTCCCTCGCCGGGACCCGCCCGCCGGTGTGGCGCCGGGTGCTCGTGCCGGCCGGCTACACGCTGGACCGGCTGCACCGGGTGGTGCAGCACGCGATGGGTTGGCGGGACTGCCACCTGCACTCGTTCGAGATCGACGCGATGCAGTACGGCGAGCCGGACCCGGACGGGGAGTTGGCGTTGCACGACGAGCTGGACGTGCGGCTCGACGCGGTGCTCGGCAAGGGCAGCCGGTTCTCCTACACGTACGACTTCGGCGACTGGTGGGAACACGACCTGGTCGTGGAGGACGCGTTGGCCGCCGACCCCGACGAGCGGTATCCGGTCTGCCTGGCCGGCGAGCGGGCCTGCCCGCCGGAGGGTGTCGGCGGGCCGTTGGGCTACCAGGCGCTCCTGGAAGCCCTGGACGACCAGGACGCCACGGCCGACCCCGCCGGTTCCCGCCACGCGATGCTGCGCGACTGGGCGGGTTCGACCTTCGACCCGTCCCGATTCGACCCCACCCGCGCAACCACCCTCCTGCGCCGCTTCTGCTGACCGCCCCCGCCCGGCCCTCCGGGGCCGGGTGGTTGTTGATCAAGAAGTTTGCGTCAGCGGCGCCACCTTTCCTGACCGAAACCTCTTGATCACCGAGGTGGGGCGGGGGGTGTGGTTGGGGTGGGTGCGATGGGAGTGGTCAGCGGTAACGATCTGGGAACGCTCCCAACGTCCTATTGACACTCCCGTTACCCGCCGGCAATCTCATGGGAGCGCTCCCGGAGGTGGTGTGTGTCACTCACGGACCCCGGCCCGGCGCGATGAGCAACCCCCACCACACACATCAGCCTCACCACCGGAAAGAGGGGTCAGCGAATGAGTGTCACCACGCGGCGTACCCGCCTGGCGGCCGCTGCCCTGGCCGCGATCACCGCGGTCAGCGGTCTCGCAGCCTGTGGCAACGACGACGACAAGCCGGCGGCCGGCGAGAAGCCCGCCAAGCTGGTCGTCGACACCTTCGGCGAGATGGGCTACGACGAGCTCGTCAAGCAGTACGAGAAGGACACCGGCATCAAGGTCGAGCTGCGCAAGACCGCGCAGCTCGGTGAGTACCGGCCGAAGCTGGTCCGCTACCTGGCCACCGGCAAGGGCGCGGCGGACGTCACCGCCCTGGAAGAGGGCATCCTCAACGAGTTCAAGCCCAACGCGCGCAACTGGGCGGACCTCACCCCGCTGGTCGCCGACCACTCGAAGGAATACCTGCCCTGGAAGTGGGAGCTGGGCAAGGCGCCGGACGGCCGGCTGATCGGCCTGCCGACCGACGTCGGCAGCCTCGCCGTCTGCTACCGCAAGGACCTGTTCCAGGCGGCCGGCCTGCCCACCGAGCGCGACCAGGTGTCGGCGCTCTGGCCGGACTGGAAGGGCTTCCACGACGCCGGTCTGAAGTACAAGCAGGGCACCGGCGGCAAGGCGTTCATCGACTCGATCACCGCCGTCTCCAACGGTGTGCTCTTCCAGGGCAACGGTGACCTGTTCTACGACAAGGAAGACAACATCATCGCGGACACCAGCCCCGCGGTGAAGAACGCCTGGGACACCGCCACCTCGATGGCGGACATCTCCGCCAAGGCGTCCACCTGGTCGCCGGAGTGGTCTGGTGGCTTCAAGCAGGGCACCTTCGCGGCCACCTTCTGCCCGTCCTGGATGCTCGGCATCGTGTCGGACAACTCCGGTCCGGCCAACAAGGGCAAGTGGGATGTCGCGTCCGTGCCGGGCGGCGGCGGTAACTGGGGCGGCTCGTGGCTCGCGGTTCCGGCGCAGAGCAAGTACCCGAAGGAGGCGGCGAAGCTCGCCGAGTACCTGACCAACGCGAAGAGCCAGGTCGAGGCATTCAAGCTCAAGGGCCCGCTGCCGACGAACCTGGAGGCGCTGAAGAACGACGCGTTCATCAGCTACACCAACGAGTACTTCAGCAACGCGCCGACCGGCAAGATCTTCGGGGAGAGCGTCGCCAAGATCCAGCCGACCCACCTGGGTCCGAAGCACCAGGCGGTCAAGGAGAACGCACTCGAGCCGGCCCTGCGGGCGTTCGAGAACGGGCAGGCCGACAAGGCGAAGGCCTGGGAGCAGTTCACGAAGGACGCCAAGACTCAGGGTGCCTTCTGAGTGATTCCCTGCCGGTGGCGTTCGGGGTTTCCCGGACGCCACCGGCCGGTCCCCTCCGCGTAGCGCCCTGCGCGAGGGCCCCCGGGCCTCGCCGGAAAAGGAAATTCGCATGAGCCTGTCGGCCACGACGGCACGGCCGTCGCCAGCAGCACCGCCTTCTCCCGACGTCGATCGCCGACGTCGACGGGGAAGGTTACTCAACCGCCTCGATGTCAAGTACTCGCCGTACCTCTACATCGCCCCGTTCTTCCTGATCTTCGGCATATTCGGGCTGTACCCGATGGTGCGTACCGCCTGGATGTCGCTGCACGACTGGGACATGATCGGCGAGCACACGTTCATCGGCTTCGACAACTACACCCGGCTGGTGTCCGACGAGTACTTCTGGAACGCGCTGGTCAACACGTTCGGCATCTTCGCCCTGTCGACCATCCCGCAGTTGTTGCTCGCCCTCTTCCTGGCGAACCTGCTCAACCGGACCCTCCTGCGCGCCAAGACCTTCTTCCGGATGGCCATCTTCATGCCGAACGTGGTGTCGGTGGCCGCGGTCGCGATCGTCTTCGGGATGTTGTTCCAGCGGGAGTTCGGCCTGTTCAACTGGCTGCTCAGCTTCGTCGGTGTCGACCCGGTCGACTGGGACGGGCACCGGTGGAGTTCCTGGACGGCCATCTCCTCCATGGTCAACTGGCGGTGGACCGGGTACAACACCCTGATCCTGCTCGCCGGCATGCAGGCGATCCCGAAGGACCTCTACGAGGCCGCGGAGATCGACGGCGCCAGTCCGTGGCGACAGTTCTGGCAGATCACCCTGCCCATGCTCAAGCCCACCTTCATCTTCGTGGTCATCCTGTCCACGATCGGCGGCATGCAGCTCTTCACCGAGCCCCTGCTCTTCGGCAACGGCAACATCATCGGCGGCAACCAGCGGGAGTTCCAGACGCTGGCCATGTACATGTACGAGATGGGCATCGTGAACCTGAACACCGCCGGCTACGGAGCCGCGGTCGCCTGGGCGATCTTCATGATCATCATCGTGGTGTCGCTGTTCAACTTCCTACTCGTCCGCCGCTCGGCGAAGTGAGGAGAGATCGATGATCTCGGCTTCCCAGCGCCTGTGGCGCACCAGCCCGCTGACCTACGTGGCGCTCGTCCTGGCGGCGCTGCTGTCGATCTACCCGTTCTACTACATGCTGGTGATCGGCAGTCGCAGCCTGGACAACATCAACGACGTGCCGCCGCCGCTGACCCCCGGTGGCGCGTTCGGTGACAACTTCGGGCGGGTGCTCGACAACGACGCCGCCAACTTCCTCACCGGCATGATGAACTCGATCATCGTCTCCTCGGTGGTCACCGTGTCGGTGGTGCTCACCGGTTCACTGGCGGGGTTCGCCTTCGCCAAGCTGAAGTTCCGGGGCAGCAACGTCCTGCTGCTGGCGATCATCGTCACCATGATGATCCCGACCCAGATGGGGCTCATCCCGCTCTGGTCCATGATGCAGGACCTGGGGTGGTACGACACCCTCTACGCGGTCACCGTGCCGTTCCTGGTCAGCGCCTTCGGCGTGTTCATGATGCGGCAGTACGCCAGCCAGGCCATCTCCGACGAGCTGATCGAGGCCGGCCGCGTCGACGGGGCGAGCACGTTCCGGATCTACTGGAGCATCGTGCTGCCCGCGCTACGTCCCGCCGCCGGCGTGCTCGGTCTGCTGACCTTCATGGAGACCTGGAACTCGTTCATCTGGCCGTACGCCATCCTCACCCCGGAGAACCCGACCCTGCAGGTCTCGCTCTCCTTCCTCTCGTACGCCTACTACACCGACTACTCCCAGGTGTTCGCCGCCACGGCGATCGGCACCATCCCCCTGGTAATCGTCTTTCTCGTGTTCGGCCGCCAGATCATCGGCGGGATCATGGAAGGTGCCGTCAAGTCGTGAGCAACCCCGCCAGCCCACCCGCCGTCGACGTCCTCGACGAGCGCCCTGGGCTGACCTTTCCACCCGGATTCCTCTGGGGGGCCGCGACGGCGGCGTACCAGATCGAGGGGGCGGCGGCCGTGGACGGCCGCGCCCCGTCGATCTGGGACACCTTCAGCCACACCGAGGGTCGGGTCGTCGCCGGGCACACCGGGGACGTCGCGTGCGACCACTACCACCGCCTCGGCGACGACGTCGCGCTGATGGCCGAGCTGGGCCTGAAGTCGTACCGTTTCTCGGTCTCCTGGTCCCGGGTGCAGCCCACCGGCACCGGCGTGGCCAACCCGGGCGGCCTGGACTTCTACCGGCGACTCGTGGACGAGCTGCTCGCCAACGGCATCGAGCCGTGGCTCACCCTCTACCACTGGGACCTGCCGCAGCCGTTGGAAGACGCCGGCGGCTGGCCGGCGCGGGACACCGCCGCCCGCTTCGCCGACTACACGACGCTGGTGGCCGACGCGCTCGGTGACCGGGTGCGCTACTGGACCACGCTGAACGAGCCGTGGTGCTCAGCGTTCCTCGGCTACGGCTCCGGCGTGCACGCCCCCGGCCGCACCAACGGAGCGGACGCGGTGCGTGCCGGACACCACCTGATGCTCGGTCACGGCCTGGCCGTGCAGGCACTGCGGGCCGCCCGGCCGGCCGCCGAGGCGGGCGTGACCGTCAACCTCTACCCGGTCGACCCGGCCAGTGACAGTCCGGCCGACTCCGACGCCGCCCGGCGGATCGACGGGTTGGCCAACCGGTTCTTCCTGGACCCGCTGCTGCGCGGGTCGTACCCGGAGGACCTGGTGGCCGACCTGAGCACGGTGACCGACTTCGCGCACGTGCGCGACGGCGACCTCGCGACCATCTCCACGCCGCTGGACCTGGTCGGGGTCAACTACTACAGCCGGCACGTGGTCGCCGCGCCGGTCGAGGGCGTGGAGGCCGACCCTGCCCCCTCGTGCTGGCCGGGCAGCGAGGACGTCCGGTTCGTCACCCGTGGCGTTCCGGTCACCGACATGGGCTGGGAGATCGACGCCCCGGGCCTGACCGAGACGCTGCGTCGGGTGAACGGTTACACCGACCTGCCCCTGTACGTCACCGAAAACGGTTCCGCGTTCGTCGACTCGGTGGTCGACGGGCAGGTCGACGACGTCGACCGGCTGGCCTACTTCGACGCCCACCTGCGCGCCGCCCACGAGGCGATCGACGCCGGCGTGCCCCTGCGGGGATACTTTGCCTGGTCGCTGATGGATAATTTCGAATGGGCCTGGGGTTACACCAAGCGGTTCGGCATGATCCACGTCGACTACGACAGCCAGGTCCGCACCCCCAAGTCCAGCGCCAAGTGGTACGCCTCGGTGATCCGGCGCAACGGTCTGGCCGCACAATAGGCTCGGGCCAGCCATCAGGACGGCCCCGGCGTCCACCTCTCGCAGGTGGCGCCGGGTCCGCCCGCCGTCGGAGGAGCAGACGATGACAACGCAGCGCACCCGGTCGCTCGGGCGCCCGACCCTCGACGCGGTCGCGGCGCGTGCCGGCGTCGGTCGGGGCACGGTCTCCCGCGTGGTCAACGGCTCGCCCCAGGTCAGCCCCGAGGCCCGGGCCGCTGTCCAACAGGCCATCGCAGAGCTGGGGTACGTGCCGAACCGGGCCGCCCGTGCGCTCGTCACCCAGCGCACCGACTCCGTCGCGCTGGTGGTCTCCGAATCCGGCGAGCGGGTCTTCACCGAGCCGTTCTTCGCCAGCATCGTGCGGGGGATCAGCTCCGGGTTGCTGGAGACGCCGATGCAGCTCTGGCTGGCCATGGCACAGTCGCCGGTGGAGCGGGAACGGGTCGAGCACCACCTCACCAACCAGCACGTCGACGGCGTACTGCTGCTGTCGTTGCACGACTCCGACCCGCTGCCGACGCTGCTGGAGGAACGTGGCCTGCCCGCCGTGCTCGGCGGTCGGCCCGCCCGGATGCTGCAACCCGGCGCCCAACCGGCCTGGTTTGTCGACGTGGACAACGTTGGCGGGGCGCGGCAGGCGGTGGAGTACCTGGCGAGGCAGGGGCGGCGACGCGTCGCCACCATCGCCGGTCCGCAGGACATGGGTGCCGGCCTGGCCCGGTTGGCCGGCTACACCGACGCGGTCAAGGCCACCGGCGCCAGCGTCAACCCCGACCTGATCGCGTACGGCGACTTCAGCGAGGGCAGCGGCGCGGCCGGAATGCGCCGGCTACTGGACGCCTGCCCGGACTTGGACGCGGTCTTCGTCGCGTCCGACCTCATGGCGTTCGGCGCGCTGCGTACCCTGCGCGAGGCCGGCCGCCGCGTGCCGCAGGACGTCGCGGTGATCGGCTTCGACGACGCGACCATCGCCCGACAGGCCGAACCGCCGCTGACCACTGTCTTTCAGCCGGTGGAGGAGATGGGCCGGCAGATGGCCCGCCTGCTGGTGGCCCGGATCCGTGGCGAGGAGCTACCCGCCTCCCACATCCTCCTGGACACCCAACTGGTCCACCGGGCCTCCGCCTAACCCCCCGGGTACCCCCAGGGGATCCGAACGGCGCGTGTCGATCATGGGGTTGGCCTGGACGATTCCGGCATGGCGATCCGCCAGCACATGATCAATGAGGTTCGCAGGCAAGATCGCGCTCGATCCTGGATCGAGGGGCCTCCCGGCGACCGCACACCACCACATCCAGGATCGAGCGCGATCGTGGGGTGTGGGGGTGTGCGGGCCCGGGGTGTGCGTGGGGCAGGTTTTGTTGCCCGGCGGTCAGGCGGGGGTGGGGGCCCAGCGGCGGAGTTCGCGCTTGGCCAGGGAGTTGCGGTGCACCTCGTCGGGGCCGTCGGCGAGGCGCAGGGTACGGGTTTGCGCCCAGAGGGCGGCCAGTGGCGTGTCCTGGCTGACACCGGCGCCGCCGTAGGCCTGGATGGCCTTGTCGATCACCCATTCCGCCATCGCCGGCGTGCCGATCTTGATGGCCTGGATCTCGGTGTGCGCGCCCCTGTTGCCGACGGTGTCCATCAGCCAGGCCGTCTTGAGCACCAGCAGCCGGGCCTGCTCGATGCGGACCCGGGACTCGGCGATCCACTCCCGGACCACGCCCTGCTCGGCCAGCGGTCGGCCGAACGCGATCCGCCCTAGCGCCCGCCTGCAGAGCAGCTCCAATGCCCGCTCAGCCATTCCGATCAATCGCATGCAGTGGTGGATCCGGCCCGGCCCCAGCCGGGCCTGGGCGATGGCGAAGCCGGTGCCCTCGGCGCCGATCAGGTTCTCCGCGGGCACCCGGACGTCAGTGAAGTCGATCTCGGCGTGCCCGCCGTGTGAACCGTCGGTGTAGCCGAAGACGGTCATGCCCCGGCGCACTGTCACCCCGGGGGTGTCCCGGGGGACCAGCACCATGCTCTGCTGGCGGTGCCGGTCGGCGCTGGGGTCGGTCTTGCCCATCACGATGAAGATCTCGCAGCGCGGGTCCATGGCCCCGGACGACCACCACTTGCGTCCGTTGATCACGTACTCGTCGCCGTCCCGGGTGATCCGGGTGGCGATGTTCGTGGCGTCGGAGGACGCGACCTCCGGCTCGGTCATGCAGAACGCCGAGCGGATCTCACCCTCCAGCAGCGGCATCAGCCACCGCTTCTGCTGCGCCTCAGAGCCGAACTCGGCCAGCAGCTCCATGTTGCCGGTGTCCGGTGCCGCGCAGTTGACCGCCTCCGGCGCGAGGTGCGGGCTTCGCCCGGTCAGCTCGGCCAGGGGGGCGTACTGGAGGTTGGTCAGGCCGGCGCCGTAGCGCGGGTCGGGCAGGAAGAGGTTCCACAGGCCGCGCTTGCGGGCCTCCGCCTTCAGTTCGGCCAACACCGGGGTACGCGACCACGGGTCCCCGACGGCCACCTGCTCGGCGTGCACGGCCTCGGCCGGGTAGACGTGCTCGGTCAGGAACCGGGTCAGCTCGTCGCGCAGCTCCTCGGTCCGGCTGTCGTATGAGAAGTCCATCACCGCTCCCTGGCGGCGGTCAGCCCGTGCGCGACCAGCGGTGCCACCATCTCGCCGATCCGGTCGAAGCCCTCGCCGAGCGTCTGCCCGAGCGTGTGGCGGTAGTGGATGCCCTCGCAGATGACAGCGAGCTTGAAACAGCCCAGCGCCACGTGCCAGTGCAACGGCCCGACGTCGACACTGCTGCGTCCGGCGTACCTGTCGATCAGCTCGCTGCCGGTGGGGAAGCCGGCGCGCGGGCCGAGCCCGTCGGCGACGGGGTTGCCCGCGGCGGTCTCGCTGCCACCGAGCACGTCCCAGTACGTCAGCAGCAGCCCCAGGTCGGCGAGGGGGTCGCCGAGGGTGGCCATCTCCCAGTCGAGCACCGCGTGCACGGTGACCGGGTCGGCCGAGGCGAGGAGGTTGTCCAGTCGGTAGTCGCCGTGCACGATCCGGCCGGCGTTCGCGCCCTCCGGGGCGGTCGTCGCGAGGAGATCACGCAGCTCGTCGATGCCGGGCAGTGGGCGGCTGCGGGAGCGGTCGAGCTGCCCGGCCCAGCGGCGGACCTGCCGGGCGAGGTAGCCCTCGGGGCGGCCGAAGTCAGCCAACCCGACGCTGGACGGGTCGACGCTGTGCAGCGCGGCGAGCGTGTCCATCATCGCCATCGCGAGGGCCCGGCGGCGCTCGTCGCCCAGCGGGTCGGTCTGCGCGCGGGTGCGGAACACCTCGCCGGGCATCCGCTCCATGAGGTAGAACGGCGCGCCGATCACCTCGGGGTCGGTGCAGAGCAGCAGCGCCCCCGGGACCGGCACCTCGGTCGGTGCCAGCGCCGAGATGACCCGGAACTCGCGCGCCATGTCGTGCGCTGTCGCCAGTACGTGGCCCAGCGGTGGGCGGCGCAGCACCACCTCGCGGTCGCCGAGGCGCAGCAGGTAGGTGAGGTTGGACTTGCCGCCCGCGATCAGCGTGGCACGCAGCGGCCCGACGGCCAGCTCGGGTCGGTGCGTTGCCAGATGATCGGCGAGACGGTCCAGGGCCAGCCCGGCCGGGGAGACGGGAACGGCCCCCGGCCGTGACGCGTCGACGGCCGGATCGCTCATCCGACTAGTTGATGGCAGCCCGCTCACGTTGTCAAGGTCGGAATTTCCGCTCGGGACATGCCCCTGCAACAGGGACGAAATGGTCAACTACCAGGCTGGGTTCAGCCTGCCGGCCGATCTTTGCCGGCCCGCCGAGCGGAGGGACAGACATGTTGCTGCGAGTTCGGGTCACCCTGCCGGACCGTCCGGGCACCCTCGGTCAGGTCGCCCGTACCTTGGGCGTCTCCGGGGCGGACATCGTCCAGGTGGTGGTCCTCGAACGGCTCGGCGGGCGCGCGGTGGACGACTTCACTGTCGTCTGGCCGGGTGCGGCGCGGGTGGAGCGGCTGCTGGCTGGCCTGGCGGCGATACCGGGTGTGCGGGTGGACGGCGTGTGGCGGGCGATCGGCGCGCCCACCACCACCGGCCAGGACGCGGAGCTGCTGGCCCAGGTCGCGGCCAACCCGGCCGATGGGTTGGCCACCCTGGTCGACGCGGTGCCCGGGTTGTTGGCGGCCGACTGGGCCGTGGCCGCCATGGTGCCGGTCGACTGGGCCTCGCGGAGCGGGGGCGGCGGGGCGACTGTGGGGCACGCGAGCTGGCGTGCCCCCGTACCCCCGCGGTTGCCGGAGGTGACCCCGCTGCGGGGACGGTCGATGACCACGCCCGACGGCACGCACCACGCGATCGCGCCGTTCGGCCGGGCGGGCCTGGTGCTGGTGGTGGCGCGCGAACGCAGCGAGACCCTCTCCGCCGCGGCGTTTCACAGCACCGAGGTGGATCGGCTCACCCAGCTCGTCCGCGCCTGCGCGGTGATCCTCGGTGATCGACTCGATCTCGTCGGTGCGCCGCCGGTGGTCGCCGGCCCCTGAGCGGCCCGAGGAGTTCCCGGGCCGACACCGCCGGGCAACCGGGCGGCAACAGGCGGGGGTGAGGCTCTTACCGGGGAAGGGAGCCAACCATGACGTTGTGGCGGATCCGAGCGACTGTGGACGACCGACCGGGTTACCTGTCGGTGCTCACGGCGAGCCTGGCGCTGCGTGGGGTCAACATCCTCACCGTGCAGGTGCAGCCCACCGAGCAGGGCGCGGTGGACGATTTCCTGGTCGACGCGCCGGACGCGCTCGACGAGGCCGAGCTGATCGCCGCGGTCGAGCGTGGTCGGGGCCGGGACTGCTGGGTGGCGCGCAGCGAGGCGCGTGGTCTGGCCGACCAGCCCACCCGGGTGCTCGGGCTGGCCAACCGGTTGGTGCGTGACCCGGACGCGACGGGCGAGGCGTTGCGCACCCTGCTCGCCGCCGACGTCGTCAGTTGGCGGCCGGCGACGGTCGGCGGCGAACGGGGGATCACCGGCGCCACCATGCTGTTGGCCGACCCGGCGGGCGGTTCGTTCGCGCTGCGCCGGGTCGCGCCCGACTTCACCCCGGCGGAGTACGCGCGGGCGCAGGCCCTTGTCGAACTGGCCGCCACAGTGGCGCGCCGGGCCGCCGAACAGGTCACACTGGTGCTGCCCGACGGCGCCGAGGTGGCCGTCCGGCCGGCCAGCGCCCACGATCTGTCCGGCGTGGTGGAGCTGCACGAGGCGTGCTCACCGCGCAGCCGGCAGCGGCGTTACCTGGGCGGGGCGTCGCTGCCGCAGCCGGCCCGCGTGCGTCGACTGCTGGAGCCGAGCCGAGGGCTGACGCTGATCGCCAGCACCACCGGTTCCGACGGCACCGCCGAGTCGGTGGTCGCCATGGCGAACCTGCTCGGCGAGGGCGACGAGGCCGAGGTGGCGCTGCTGGTGCGGGACGACTGGCAGCGGCGTGGGCTCGGCTCGGCGTTGCTGCGCCGGGTGGTCCAGCACGCCGACCGGTCCGGGTACGCGGCGCTGGTGCTGCACGTGCAGGCCACCAACGACCCGATGCTGCGGACGCTGCACCGGCTGGGCCGGCCCGCTGCGGTGGAGCGCGACGGCGGGCTGCTCACCCTCACCGTCCCGCTCGCTGTCGCCCTCAGGGCGGACCGAGAGGACGTGTTCTCCACGCCTGGCGTCTAGGGCCCGACGGGGGCCCCTTGTGCGCGGCGAACGTCCACAAGGGGGCCTCTTCCGATGCGACTGTCAGGTGGTGGGGTAGCTGTTGTAGTCGGGGAAGTTGCCGTAGAGCCGGCTGTTCCCGCGGACGGTGACGGCCTGCACCAGCAGGTCACCGCCGACGAACGCGCCCTTCCAGGAGGCCCCCCGGCCGCCGAACGGTTCGTCCCGGTCGCCGCGTGAGCGCGGTTTGTTGATGCCCACCTTGAACGCCTGGAGGTCCACGGCGAGCTTGCCGGCCTCGTCGGTGTCGTCGCAGGCCAGCGAGGCCACCAGCGCGCCGTTGGAGGCGTTCATGGCGGCCAGCAGCTCGTCGGTGGTGTCCACCACGACGATCGTGTCGACCGGCCCGAACGGCTCGGCGTGCATCAGTCGGGACCGTCCGGGCGGGGCGAGCAGCACCGACGGCGCCACGTACGCCGAGGTGTCCTGCCCGGGAAGGAACGGCGCGCCGGAGAGCTTGCCCCGGTGTAGTGGGATCGCGCCGCCGCGGACCGCCTCGTCGACGGTGCGGCGTAGCTCGTCGGCCTTGGCGGCGCTGATCAGCGGCCCGAAGTCCAGCTCGGGCAGCGGGTCACCGGCGGCCCAGTCGTCGCCGACGGCGAGCGGGTGACCGAAGCGGACCGAGCGGACGACCGGCAGATACATGTCGAGGAACTCGTCGACCAGGTCGCGCTGCACCACGAACCGGGGGTAAGCGGTGCAGCGCTGCTTGCCGTACTCGAAGCCCTTCCTGAGGTGCGTGGCGAGCAGGTCCCACTGGGAGAAGTTCCAGATGCCCCAGGCGTTGAGACCCTCCTGTTCGATGAAGTGCCGCTTGTCGCTGTCGAGCAGCGCGGCGGCCACCTTGCCGCCGTTGGACCGGCCGCCGACGAACGCCACCGCGCCGATCTCGGGCGCTCGGACCAGCACCTCGGACAGTTCCCCGCCGCTGCCGGAGACGAGCGTGGCGGGCAGGCCGGCCCGGTGCATCAGCGCGTGCGCGACGGTCAGGCACACCGCGCCGCCCTGGGAGGGGGTCTTGGCGATGACCGCGTTGCCGGCCAGGAGCTGCACCAGTTCGGCGTGCACCAGCACGCTCATCGGGTAGTTCCACGACGCGATGTTGCTGACCGGGCCGGGCAGCGGCTCCCGGCCGTCGGCGAGCATCCGGTCGATCTCGCCCGCGTACCAGCGGACACCGTCGAGCGCCCGGTCCACGTCGGCGCAGGCCAGCCGCCACGGCTTGCCGATCTCCCACACCAGCAGCAGGGCGAGCAGGTCGCGGTGGGCGGTGAGCGAGTCCACTGCCGCGTCGACCCGGGCCTTGCGGTCGGCCAGCGGGGTCTGGGCCCAGGCCCGGTGCGCGTCGGCGGCGTGGGCCACAGCGGCGCGCGCGGTGGCCGCGTCGACCCGGGGCAGGTTGATGAGGATGGTGTTGTCCACCGGGGTGCGGACCGGGGCTGGCTGGCCGACAGCTCGCCATTCGCCCTCGACCAGGTTGTGCAGTGTGGTGACGCCGTCTACCTCGGCGCCGAACGCCTCCGGGGTGGTGGCCACCGCGCGGGCCAGGATGTCGGTCCAGGCGGTGTCGTCGGCGAGTCGTCGTGCCATCGCTTCTCCTCAGGGTTGACCAGGGAGCGGCGGCGTCGACGGCACCGCTGGTGAGCGGTACTGTCTCGCGCTTCGTAGTGGGTCAGCAACAGTACGTTTGTCTGGCTGGCCTCCGAAGCGCTCGAATGGCGCGAGGATCTTTCCGGAGGCTTCCGTCGTGACGTGCGCAAACGTCGAACGTGGATCGACCTGTGTCGATGGTGTGAGATGCTCCGCAATGTTACTCGCTAGTACGGGAGCGGCGCGGCGCGTGTCCACCCCGATCGGCGGGCTTCCCAACCGCCGACCCGCCCATTACATTGTCGGTTATCCATGGGAGCGCTTCCATGACCCGTGGTCACACCGCCACCCCGCTGTCGCCGGTGGCCGTGCCGCCCGTACGCCGTCCCGCGTCGGTGCGACCGCCGGCGGCGCCTCCGACAGGAGTCCGCCATGCGCCACCTGACCCGGCCGTTCAGCGGCCAGCCCGGCCGGTCGCCGGCCGCCGACCAGCCCTGGCCGCGGCGGCTGCTGGCCCTCGGCGTCGCGTTGCTCACCGGCGCGTCCCTCGCGGTGACCGCGCCACCGTCCGGGCCTGCCTCGGCCGCGCCTGCGGCCACCTACAACTACGCCGAGGCGTTGCAGAAGTCGCTGCTCTTCTACGAGGCGCAGCAGTCCGGCCCGTTGCCCGACTGGAACCGGGTCTCCTGGCGCGGCGACAGCGCGCTCACCGACGGCGCCAGCGCGGGCGTGGACCTCACCGGCGGCTGGTACGACGCCGGCGACCACGTCAAGTTCGGCTTTCCGATGGCGTTCAGCGCCACGATGCTCGCCTGGGGCGCCGTCGAGTACCGCAGCGGCTACACCTCGTCCGGGCAACTGCCGCACCTGCTCAACAACCTGCGTTTCGTCAACGACTACTTCATCAAGGCGCACCCGTCGGCAAACGTCCTCTACGGACAGGTCGGCAAGGGCGACGACGACCACAAGTGGTGGGGTCCGGCCGAGGTGATGCCGATGGCGCGGCCCGCGTACAAGATCGATGCGACCTGCGGCGGCGCGGACCTGGCGGGGGAGACGGCGGCCGCGATGGCCGCGTCCTCGATGGTGTTCCGGCCCACCGACGCCGCCTACGCGGACAAGCTGCTCGGGCACGCCCGGCAGCTCTACACCTTCGCCGACACGGTGCGGAAGGCCTACCACGAGTGCATCACCGACGCCACGAGCTTCTACCGCTCGTGGAGCGGCTGGCAGGACGAGCTGGTCTGGGCCGCGATCTGGCTGCACCGGGCCACCGGCGAGGCCAGCTACCTGACCAAGGCCGAGAGTGAGTACGACAAGCTCGGCACCGAGAACCAGTCCACCACCCGCTCCTACAAGTGGACCATCGCCTGGGACAACAAGCAGTTCGGCGCGTACGTGCTGCTGGCCAACCTGACCGGCAAGCAGAAGTACGTCGACGACGCCAACCGGTGGCTGGACTACTGGACCGTCGGGGTGAACGGGCAGCGGGTTCCGTATTCACCCGGTGGAATGGCGGTGCTCGACTCCTGGGGCGCGCTGCGCTACGCCGCGAACACCTCCTTCGCCGCGCTGGTCTACAGCGACAAGACCACCGACACCACCCGCAAGGCGCGCTACCACGACTTCGCCGTCCGGCAGATCAACTACGCGCTCGGCGACAACCCGCGCAACTCCAGCTACGTCATCGGGTTCGGCGCCAACTCTCCGAAGAACCCGCACCACCGCACCGCGCACGGCTCCTGGTGGGACAGCCAGACCGTGCCGGTGGAGACCCGGCACACCCTCTACGGCGCGCTGGTCGGCGGCCCGTCCTCGGCCAACGACGCGTACAGCGACAGCCGCTCGGACTACGTGATGAACGAGGTGGCCACCGACTACAACGCCGGCTTCACGTCCGCGCTGGTTCGGCTGACCTCCGAGTACGGCGGCACGCCACTGGCGAACTTCCCGGTCGCCGAGACGCCGGACATCGACGAGCTGACAGTGGAGACCACTGTGACGCAGGCCGAACCTCGGGCCACCGGGCTCAAGGTGATGGTCTACAACAAGTCCGCGTTCCCGGCCCGCGCGCTGACCGACGGCCGGTTCCGGTACTACTTCCGGCCCGACGGCACCGGCCCGGTACAGGTCACCGCCGGCTACACCCAGGGCTGCCCGTCGCCGACCACCGCCAAGCAGTTCAGCGGCGACATCTGGTACGTCGAGGTGGACTGCGCCGGGCACACCATCGCCCCGGCGGGCCAGTCGCAGCACCGGATGGAGGTCCAGTTCAAGATCGGCGTGCCCGAGGGCGGCACCTGGGACCCGACCAACGACCCGTCGTACCAGGCCACCGCCGGGCCCAACCGGAAGGTGCCGCTCTACTCCGGCGCCACCCGCGTCTGGGGTGAGGAGCCGGGCCCGGTCGTACCGGACACCACGAAGCCGACCGTGCCGGGTACCCCGGTGGCGTCGAACCTCGGCCCCCGCACCGTCACCCTGACCTGGGCGCCGTCCACCGACAGCGGCGGCAGCGGCCTCGCCGGGTACGACGTCCGCGAGTTCATGGTCGGTAACGACGTGGTGGCGACCCGACGGGTCACCGAGAACTCGATCACCATCACCACCCTGCTACCGGAGCGGACGTTCGAGTACACCATCGTGGCGCGCGACGGCGCGGGCAACGAGTCGGCCGCCTCGCCGAAGCTCAGCGTGACCACGCCACCGGCCGGCACCGCCGACACCACAGCGCCGAGCACCCCCGGCACGCCGGTGGCCTCGGCCGTCACCGCCACCGGGCTCACACTGGCCTGGACCCCGTCCACCGACAACGTGGGCGTCACCGGTTACCGGGTCTACCGTGAGGCTGGCGCCACCGACGCGCTGGTCGGCTCGCCGACCGGCACCACCCAGGCGGTGTCCGGGTTGACCGCCTCGACGGCCTACCAGTTCTACGTGGTGGCCATGGACGCGGCGGGCAACGCCTCCGCGGCGTCCACGCCGGTCGCGGTGACCACCGCGGCACCGCCGGTCGGCGGCACCTGCACGGTGGGGTACGCCACCACCGACTGGGGCAGCGGCTTCACCGCCAACGTGTCGATCACCAACACCGGCACCACAGCGATCAACGGCTGGGCCCTACGGTTCAGCTTCCCTGGTGGGCAGAGCGTCGGTCAGGGCTGGTCGGCGACGATCAGCCAGAGCGGCGCGGCGGTCACCGCCACGAACCTGTCCTACAACGGCACCATCGCCCCGGGCGCGTCGGTGAGCTTCGGCTTCAACGGCACGTACAGCGGCGCCAACCCGAAACCGACAGCCTTCACCGTCAACAACACCCAGTGCGCCATCGCCTGACCGGTACCGCGACGAGATCGTGGACGGTTGCCGTTCCGCGCGGAACGGTGACTGTCCACGAGCTGCGGTGATGCTTGCCTACGGCAGGTGTTGTGGCACGAGTTGACGCAACCGGTCGTGCAGCCGCGGGGCGAGGCTGCGGGCGTACGTGGCGGTCAGGTGATGCGCGTCCCGGTAGACGAGCAGCCCGTCGATCACCGCGGGGCATGGTTCGGTGGGGCAGATGGCGTCGTTGAGGTCGGCCAGGCGCACGCCGGGCACCGCCGTCGCGGCGCGCTCCTGCGGTATGCCCCAGGTGAGCGCGCGCTCCCGGGGCTGCGCGCAGGCGGTGAGCCGCTCGCGATTCGCCGAGACGCACTCGGCGATGTCCACCGTGAACGACGGGGTATCCCGGATGACCACCAGCGGCAGGCCGGCCCTGGTCATTTCCGACCACGTCTCCGACAGCGCGGTCGTCTGCGCGTCCGTCGTCGCCGGGCCCGGTGGTGGCGGGCTGCCGTCCACCAGCGGAATCTGGGTCACGCTGGAGACGATGAGCAGCCGAGGCCGCCGCTCGCCGGTGAGCGCGGTGCGGAGATTGCGGTTCCATTCCGTGCAGCTGGGATCCGGCCGTCCGGCGATGCTGATCGGCGCGGTCAGGAAGGAACAGGTCGTCTTGATGTAGGTGACCAGCCGCCAGCCGCGCTCCGCGGCGATGACCTGTAGGGCCGGCACCCAGTGCGCCGCGTGGGAGTCGCCGGCCAGCGCCACCTCGACCGCCGAGTCACTGTCGCCGTAGGTACAGCTGCGCAGGCTTGCCTCCTGCGCCTGCGTGACGCAGTCGTCCCGGTAGACGTCGGGCAGGTCGTCGCGGGCCTCAAGCGGATCGGGTGTGATGCGGGCGAACCGGTCCACCGGTGCCGCTGCCCGCTCGCCTCCGGAGGACGCGCCCGGCGGGGCGGCACCGGCGAGTGGTGCCTGGGCCGAGACCGGTGGCCGGACCGCCAGTTGCAACCCGATTCCGGTGAGGACGGTGACGCTGGTGGCTGCCAGTCCCATGCGCAGCACGCGGGCCTTGGAGAACTGCGCGTACCGGAACGGATTCTCCACCAGGTGGTAGGTCAGCACCGCCGGGACGGCCGAACAGAGGATCATCGCGAGGCCGGCAGTGGTTCCCAGCGGCCCCCACCGGGCTTCGGCCACCACCAGCAGCGGCCAGTGCCACAGATACCACGAGTACGACACGGCACCGACCGCGCGCGTCGGCCGCCTGTTGAGCAGGAAAGCCGGTCCGTATCGTCCGGCGCCGGGCCCGGCCGCGATGATCGCGACCGCGCCGAGGGTGGGCAGCAACGCCAGATATCCCGGGTAGGCCGCGGTCTCCGGTCGGATCAGCGTCGCGGCGAGGCCGACAGTGGCCATACCGGCCCAGCCGAGCGTTATCGCGGCGGGACGCGGCAGCCGGGACAGGTGTCCACCCAGGATCGCCAGACCGCCGCCCAACGCCAGTTCCCACATCCGGGTGGTGGTGACGAGGTACGCCCGCGCGGGTTCGGTCTGGCTCAGGTGGATCGACCAGACCAGCGACGGGATGCCGACCAGGGCGAAGGCGGCGAGCAGCCACTGGGACATCCGGTCGCCGAGGAACGGTCTGCGGTGTCGGGCCGGCCGACCGCCCGGGATCGGACGCCGCGCGTCGGCGTGCCGGGACGTGCGGCGCGAAACCTGGAGGGCGACGACGAGCAGGAGCAGCGGCCACACCAGGTAGAACTGTTCCTCCACGGCGAGCGACCAGAAGTGCTGGAGGATGCTGGGGGCCTCCTCGGAGCGCAGATAGTCGGTCGACTGCTCCACCAGACGCCAGTTCATCGCGTAGACGGCGCTGGCCAGGGCGTCCCGGGCAGTCTCGGACCACCGGATCGGGGGCAGGAAGAGGTAGGTGAGCAGGAGGCTCGCCACGAGGACGACGGTGGCTGCCGGCAGCAACCGCTTGGCACGTCGGGCGTAGAAGTCGACGATGCGGATTCCGCCGGTCCGGCGGATCTCGTCGACGAGGAGTCCGGTGATCAGGAACCCGGAGATCACGAAGAAGACGTCAACGGCGACGAACGCGGCGGGGAGCGCGGAGATGCCCGCATGCCCGACCAGCACCAGCACCAGCGCCAGCCCTCGCAGCCCCTCGATGTCGCCACGGAACCGGCCCGCGAGGATCGGGCCGGCGCTAGTGTCTGGTCCCCTCGTCTCCACTCTCACCTCAGGCACGATAAGCCCGATGTGACTGTTATGGGATAAATGCCGCAAATGGAGCAGTATCGGGCTGCATCCCGGGGCCCGGCCCGCGCCGGCGCAACCCGGGTGGATAGGTTGGCGGGATTTCGGGCACCTCACGATCGTGCGGGAGTTGCTGACCGTCGGGCATGGCGCCGCCGATCGGGGCCGGCTGGGAGAGTTGCTGGCCGGGGCCGGGATCGCCCAGGTGGTGGACGTCCGGCGATACCCGGCCAGTCGCACCAACCCGGATGTCCGCCGTGAGGAACTCGAACTGTGGCTGCCCGAGTGGGGCGTCGACTACCGCTGGGAGCCGCGGCTCGGTGGACGACGGCACGTCCCCGCCGGGGAGCCGGAGCCGGACACCTGGTGGACGGTCGCGGCGTTCCGGGCGTACGCCGCCCACACGCGGACGGCCGAGTTCGACGACGCGCTCGCCGAGGTGCTCGCCGCTGCGGATCGTCGGACCACCGCGATCATGTGCAGCGAGAGCGTCTGGTGGCGCTGCCACCGGCGGTTGATCGCCGACGTCGCGACGCTGGGCGGCGGAGTTCCCGTGGCGCACCTGATGCCGGACGGCCGCCTCAGCCCGCACCGGCCGGCCGGGGGCGCCCGCCGACTGCCCGACGGCCACCTGCTGTGGGACGGCTGAGTCACTCCACCAGGTCGTCGGCGAGCAGGTCCATCAACAGGCCGTCGTGCCAGCGGCCGTCCGCGCCGCGCTCGTAGCGGCGCAGCACCCCCACCGGACGGAAACCGACCTTCGCGTACGCCCGGATGGCGGCGCTGTTCGCTGCGGCCGGGTCGATGGTGAAGCGGTGGTGACCGTACTCGTCGATCAGGTGTCGGGCCAGGGTGCGGATGGCGTCACCGCCGAGACCCGCGCCGCGCTCCGCCGGGTCGAGGAAGACGTCCAGGCTGGCGTGCCGGTAGTCCGGGTCCGCCTCGGCGTACCACTGGATCGCGCCGATCACCCGACCGTCGTGCTCGATCGCGTACACGTGCAGGTCGTCGTCGGCGAGGTCGGCGCGCACGGAGTCGGCCAGGTCGTCGCCGCCCCGCCACCACCGTCGTACCTCAGGGTCGGCCCGGATCGCGGCGAGGGCCGGCACATCAGCGGCCGTCGCCGGTCGTAGGGTCACCGCCCGCCCTCGCAGCACCGGCTCAGCCCCGGATCTCGCCGTGTTCGACGCAGATTGCCGCCCAGCCCACCGGCAGCACCTGCACCTTCATCCGGCGACGGCAGCGGGGGCAGAACCGGGGCGGCTCCAACTGGCGGGCCGACGCGCAGGCCGGGTGGGCGGTGGCCGTCGTCGACTCACCGCACCGGTCGCACCACAGCTCCGTCGTCGTCATTGTCGTCACAGCGTGGCGGAGAGCGCCTTGACCGGCATCTTCAGCTCGTCCAGCAGCTCCAGGTCGGCCGTCGCCGGTCGACCCAACGTGGTCAGGTAGTTGCCGACGATCACCGCGTTGATGCCGCCGAGCAGACCGTCACGGGTGCCGAGGTCGCCGAGGGTGATCTCGCGACCACCGGCGTACCGCAGGATGGTGCGCGGCATGGCCAGCCGGAACGCGGCGATGGCCCGCAGCGCGTCCTTGCCCTCCACCACCGGACGGTCACCCAGCGGGGTGCCGGGACGCGGGTTGAGGAAGTTGAGCGGCACCTCGTGCGGGTTCAGCTCGGCGAGCTGCGCGGCGAACTCGGCCCGCTGCTCGATGGTCTCACCGAGGCCGAGGATGCCGCCGCAGCACACCTCCATGCCGGAGTCGCGCACCATCCGCAGCGTCTCCCAGCGCTCCTCCCACGAGTGCGTGGTGACCACGTTGGGGAAGTACGACTTGCAGGTCTCCAGATTGTGGTTGTAGCGGTGCACACCCATGTCGACCAGGTCGTCGACCTGCTCCTTGCTGAGCATGCCCAGCGACGCGGCGACCTGGATGTCGACAGCCGCCTTGATGGCGGCGACGCCCTCGCGCATCTGCTTCATCAGCCGGGCGTCCGGACCGCGGACCGCGGCGACGATGCAGAACTCGGTCGCCCCGGTCGCTGCGGTCTGCTTCGCCGCCTCGACCAGCGACGGGATGTCCAGCCAGACCGAGCGCACGGGCGAGGTGAACAGGCCCGACTGCGAGCAGAAGTGGCAGTCTTCCGGGCACCCGCCGGTCTTGAGCGAGACGATTCCCTCGACCTCGACCTCCGGGCCGCACCAGCGCATCCGCACGTCGTGAGCGAGCTGGAGGGCGGCGGGCAGGTGCTCGTCGGGCAGGTTCAGCACGGCGAGGATGCCGGCCTGATCGAGGCCGACACCGTCACCCAGGACCTGGGTCCGGGCCTGGTCGAGGATCTCTGGCATGGCTCGTACCCTACTAGGCCTGTGCGAGAGCCCTCGATCAGCCGGAATGACCTGGCGGCCCGGTCGGCACCTCGCACCGAGTGGAATCGTCGGGCTGGTGGCGGCGGGTGGTAATTTCGCCCGGCGGGTGTCGGGCTGACCGGCACGCACAGCGGGGGAGGGTGACGGTGGCGGACTGGCTGGCGGCGCTCGACCGCCGCGCGGAGCTGCGGGCGAAGGCCGGGCTCACCCGGCGACTGCATCCGCGTCCGGCCGACGATCAGATGACCGATCTGGCCGGCAACGACTACCTCGGCCTGGCCACCCACCCGGACGTCGTCGCCGCAGCCACGACGGCTCTGTCGGCGTACGGGCTGGGGGCTACCGGCTCGCGACTGGTTCGCGGCTCCACCGACGCGCACCGGCTGCTGGAGGACGATCTGGCCCGGTGGCTGGGCACTGACGGCGCCCTGGTCTTCTCCTCCGGCTACCTGGCCAACCTCGGCGCGCTGCGGGCGCTCGTCCAACCTCGGACGCTGCTCGTCTCCGACGCGCACAACCACGCGTCGCTGATCGACGGCTGCCGCATCTCCGGTGCGGAGACGGTGGTCACGCCGCACGCCGACGTCGACGCGGTGGCCGCCGCGCTCGCGGCCGCTCCCGGCCGCCCGGCGGTGGTGGTGACCGAGTCGGTCTTCTCGGTCGACGGTGATCTCGCCCCACTGGCTCGGTTGCACGCGGTGGCCCGCCGTCACGGCGCGCTGCTGCTGGTCGACGACGCGCACGCGCTGGGCCTGACCGGCCCGGCCGGCGCGGGCGCGGTGGCGGCCGTCGGGCTGGCCGGCGAGCCGGACGTGGTGGTCACCGCCACCCTGTCCAAGGCGCTCGGTGGCGCGGGTGGCGTCGTCGCCGGCCCGGCCGAGTTCGTCAGGCATCTGGTCGAGACCGGTCGCACGTTCATCTTCGACACGGCACTGCCGCCGGCGGTCGCCGCCGGTGTGCACGCGGCGCTGCGGCTCGCCCAGGCCGGCGACGACCTGCGCGCCGAACTCTCCGACCGGGTGGGACTGGCGGTCGGTCGACTGCGCGCGGCCGGGCTGACCGTCTCCGCCCCGGACGCGGCGGTGATCTCGGTGACCGCCCCGGGGCCGGAGGCGGCGACCGCGTGGGCCGCGGACTGCCGGGACCGGGGCGTCTCGGTGGGCTGTTTCCGGCCACCGTCCACCCCGGACAGCCGGTCCCGCCTGCGCCTCACTGTGAGCGCGGGGGTGACCCGGGCGGCGTTCGAGCGGGCGCTGGACGTCATAGTGGACTCTGCGCCGTGAGCGCGAGGAGTGAGCCGGGTTTGCGAGCCCCGCAGTCGCGAACCGAGGTGCCGCTATGACCGGGTGGGCGGGGTCGGTGCTGGTCACCGGGACGGACACCGAGGTCGGCAAGACTGTGGTGACCGCGGCGATCGCGGCCGCCGCGCAGGCCGCCGGGCTGCGGGTGGCGGTGGTCAAACCGGGTCAGACCGGTACGGCGGGCGGTGAGCCCGGCGACGTGGACGCTGTCAACCGGCTGGCTGCGCCGCTGACCGGTCGGACCCTGGCCAGCTACCCGGATCCGCTCGCCCCGTTGGCCGCCGCGCGGGTCGCCGACCTGCCGCCGCTGGAGTTGTACGCGGCGGTGGACGCCGTCCGCGCGGAGGCCGACAAGCACGACCTCGTGCTGATCGAGGGCGCGGGCGGGTTGCTGGTTCCGATGGGGCTGCGACCGTCGGGGGAGCCGTGGACGATGGCCGACCTGGCGGTGTCGCTCGGCGCGCCAGCGGTGGTGGTCGCCCGCGCCGGGTTGGGCACGCTCAACCACACGGCGTTGACTCTGGAGGCGCTGGACCGTAGGGCGGTGCCGGCCGGTGTGGTGATCGGCGCCTGGCCGGCCCGGCCGGAGCTGGTGCACTGGACGAACCTCACCGATCTGGTGCCGAACCTGCTCGGCGCGTTGCCCGACGGCGCTGGCGCGATGGATCCGGGGGTGTTCCGGCGTTCCGCGCCGGGTTGGCTCACCCCGGCCCTGCACGGGGTGCTGGACGACTGGCGGGTCTGGGCCGAGGAGAGCGGCTGAACACCTGACTTTCGTCGGTGTCCGCGCAGGTCGGGCGTGGGTAGCCTGACCGCCGTGCGGATCCTCGACTCCCCGCCGTCGGCTTGGCTGCACCGGCGGCGTCACCTGCTGCTGGACGTGCTGCTCTTTGCGGTGGTGGCCGCCCCGGTCGGCTACGCCGAGGCCAGCCCGCCCTATACGCGGTACACGTTGCCGTTGTTGGTCGGCAAGCTGCTGCTGCTCGGTGTGGCGGTGGCGGCGAGTCGACGTCAGCCGTTGGTCGCCCTGGTGCTGGCGGTGCTCGGGTCGTTGGTCGATGGCAACTTCGTGTTCGCCATTCCGGTCTTCAGCTATCTCGCCGGGCGGCGCAGCGCCACCGTGGGACCGGCGATCATGGTCTTCGTGCTGATCACGGCCGGTGGCACGGCGCTCAACCTGGGGTTGCTCGGCGCCGGCGCGGCCACCTGGTTCCTGCTCGCCTCGGTGCTGCTCTTCGCCGCCGTGTTCCCCTGGTTGGTCGGCCGGTACCGGCGCCAGCAGCAGGAGTTGACCGACGCCGGTCGCCGGCACGTCGACGCGCTGACCCGCGAGCAGCGGGGTGCCGCCGAGCGGATCCGGCTGCGGGAGCGGGCCCGGATCGCCGGGGAGATGCACGACTCGCTCGGTCACGACCTCAGCCTGATCGCGTTGCGCGCCGCCGCCCTGGAGGTCGCCGCCGACCTGGACGACAGGCACCGGGCCGCGGCGGGGGAGTTGCGGGCCAGCGTCTCCGCCGCCACCGAGCGACTGCACGAGATCATCGGGGTGCTCCGCGAGGAGGCTGGCGCGTCGCTGCGTCCGAGCGGGGAGACCGTGGCGGACCTGGTCGACGGGGCCCGGGAGGCCGGCATGGCGGTACGGCTGGACGCCGCCCCGGCGGTCGCGGACCTACCGGCGATGACCGGTCACGCGGCGCACCGGATCGTCCGGGAGGCGCTGACCAACGCGGCCCGGTACGCCCCGGGCGCCCCGGTCGACGTGCGCCTCACCCGCGACGGTGACCGGGTCGAGGTGACAGTCGTCAACGACGCTCCGCCGGCCGGGCCGCTGCCCGCTCCGCCGTCGCAGGGCAGTGGGCTGCTGGCCCTCGCCGAGCGGGTCCGCCTCGCCGGCGGGACGCTCGACGCCGGCCACCGGGCCGACGGCGGGTTCGTGGTACGGGCGGTGTTGCCGGCCACCGCACCGCCGCCCGAGGCGATCGGGTCGGTGGTCGAGGCCGGGCCGACGTCCTGGTCCGACGCGCGACAGGGTCCGGCGGAGCGGCCGGTGGACGCCGAGCGGCGGCTGCACGACGCCCGGCGGCGGGTTCGGCGCAGCCTGCTGGTGGCGCTCGTCGCCCCGGTCGGTTTCGCCCTGGTGCTCTCGTTCGTCTACTACCCGGTGGCGACCGCCGGGACGGTGCTGGACCGGGCCACCTTCGACCAGATGCGCGTCGGCGCGGCCCGGTCCGAGCTGGTCGGGCTGCCCCGGCGGCAGTTGGAACGCCCGACACCTCTCGACCGGGCCGGCTGCGAGTACTACACCGACGGCAACTTCCCCCTCGCCGCACCGACCTGGCGGCTCTGCTTCACCGACGGCCGACTGGTCAGCAAGGAGTGGATCGCGTAGTGGACACCGACACGACCGGGGCACCGCCGATCCGGGTGGTGCTGGCCGACGACGAGGCGATGATCCGGGCCGGTGTCCGGGCCATCCTCGCCAGTGATCCCGGCATCGAGGTGGTCGCCGAGGCCGGCGACGGGCACGCGGCGGTGGAGCTGGTCCGTGCCCACCGACCCAGGGTCGCGCTGCTGGACATCCGGATGCCGCGGCTGGACGGGCTGGCCGCCGCCGCCGAGATCCGCCGGGTCGTGCCGGACACCGCGACGATCATGCTGACCACGTTCGGCGAGGACGACCACGTGGCCCGGGCGCTCGGGCACGGTGCCAGCGGGTTCCTGCTCAAGGCCGGCGACCCGCGTGAGTTGATCGCCGGTGTGCACGCCGTCGCCGACGGCGGGGCGTACCTCTCGCCGAGGGTGGCCCGCCGGGTGATCGAGCTGGGGGCCGACCGGCTGGCCCGCCGACCCGCCGCCCGGGAACGTGCCGCCGGGCTGACCGAGCGGGAACGGGAGGTGCTGGCCCTGGTCGGGGCGGGCCTCTCCAACGCCGAGATCGCCCGCCGGCTGCACCTCGTGGAGGGCACGGTGAAGAGCTACCTGACAAGCATCTTCACCCGGCTGGACGTACGCAACCGGGTGCAGGCGGCGATCCTGGCGTACGAGGCGGGGCTGGTCGACGGCTGAGCGGGGACCGGTCGGCCCCCGCCCAGCTCGCCGGCCCTACGCGTCGCGGCGGCGCAGGGCGGCCCGGCCCAGCAGCAGCGCGGCGCCCGCCCATCCGGCGAGCAGGAGCAGCCCGACCACTGGCGGGTACGGCTCGGTGTCGCCGGCCAGGAAGTGCCCGCCGGCCACACCGGGGAACACGTCGGCGATGCGGTTCAACACGTCGATGTCCGGCTCCTGGAGGGACAGCGGCACGATCATCAGGGTGGCGAGAAGCACTGTGAGCGTGAGCACCGCGCTGCGCAGCGCGGCGCCGAGACCCAGGGCGAGCACGCCGATCAGCGCCAGGTAGGTCGCCACCGCCACGATGTCGCCGATCGTGTCGGCGGCGGGGGCGCTGCCCCACTCGCCGAGCACCGGTCGGGCGACCAGGGCGCCGACGCCGCCGAGCACCAGCCCGAGCGCGAAGGTGACCGCACCGGCGACCGCGGCCTTGGCCAGCAGCACCCGACCGCGCGACGGGGTGCACTGCAACGTCGTGCGGATGGTGCCACTGGTGAACTCGGCGGTGATCGCCAGCAGGCCCAGCGCCAGCACCACGTACTGGGTCAGCTCGACCGAGTCGATCAGCACGCTGCCGACGGTGACGATCCCCCGGTCGTCGGTCGGGTCGTCGTTCGTGTTGTCGTTGGCGACGTAGATGGCCAGTTGGCCGGCGCTCGCGAACATCACCAGCAGCCCGGCCAGTGCCGTCCACCAGGTGCTCCGCACCGAGGAGAGCTTGGTCCACTCGGCGGCGACAGCCCCCCGGAAGGTGGCGGACGCTCCGGCGGCCGGCGTGCTGGCGGGGCGGGTGCCCGCGTCGGTCTGCGTGCTCATCGTTGCCCACCCTCGGTCGGACCGCCGGCGTACTCGACGCTGTCGGCGGTCAACTCCATGAACGCCTGCTCCAGCGACGCGGCTTGCGCGCTCAGCTCGTGCAGGCGTACCCCCAGTTCGTGTGCCAGGTCGCCGACCTGGTCGGCGGTGGCGCCGGTGACGGTCAGCGCGTCGCGGTCGGCGCTCTCGACGCTCGCCCCGGCGGCGGTGAGGCGCGCGGCGAGCGCGGCCAGCCCGTCCGGGTACGGGCTGCGGACCCGGACCGCTACCGTGCTGCGGGCGATCACCTCGCCGATCGGCGAGTCGGCGAGCAGTCGTCCCCGGCCGATCACCACGAGCTGGTCGGCGGTGAGCTGCATCTCGCTCATCAGGTGGCTGGAGACGAAGACCGTCCGCCCCTCGTCGGCCAGTGAGCGCGTCAGCTGCCGCACCCAGCGCACCCCGTCCGGGTCGAGGCCGTTCACCGGCTCGTCGAACATCAGCACCGGCGGGTCGCCGAGCAGCGCCCCGGCGATGCCGAGTCGTTGACCCATGCCGAGGGAGAGGGCCCGGCCGGGCTTGCCGGCGGCCCGTCCGTCCAGCCCGACGGTGTCCAGCACCTCGTCGACCCGGCGGGCCGGGATGCCGTTGCTGTGCGCCATGGCACGCAGGTGCGCCCGGCCGGACCGGGCCGGGTGGATGGCCCGGGCGTCGAGCAGCGCGCCCACCTCGTGCAGCGGTCGGCGCAGCTCCCGGTACGCGCGCCCGCCCACCAGAGCCTGCCCGGCGGTGGGACGGTCCAGCCCGAGGATCATGCGCATGGTGGTGGACTTGCCGGCGCCGTTGGGGCCGAGGAAGCCGGTGACCCGGCCGGGCGCGATGTCGACTGTCAACGCGTCGACAGCGACTGTCGGGCCGAACCGTTTCGTCAACCCACGTAATGTGATCATGTGCTGACGCTAGGCGAGCGGCCGGGCGCCCCGCCGCGCCCGAACGGCACCACCCGCCCCTGACTTTCGTCAGGTCGGCGACGGGCCGATCACCGTACGTACTGCTCCAGCAGTGCCGGGGTGAGCCCGGCCCGGTGAATCGCCTTCAGTGCCGCGAGGAGGTCGTCCATCAGCGCCGGGCGAAAGTGCATCAGTAGCACATCGCCGGGTTGGACCACCTTTTCCGGGGTCTGGTAGCGCACCTTCCCCTCGTGGACGGTTTCGGTCCAGTGGAAGACCGCCTTCGCGCCGCAGTCGTGCGCGGCCTTCAGCGTGGTGCTGTCATGCTCGCCGAACGGTGGCCGGAACAGGGTGGGCCGTTTGCCGAACAGCCCCTCCAGCTTGTCGGCGGCGCCGCAGATCTCCTGCTTCTGGTAGTCGTACGACCGGCCGGCCAGCGAGTTGTGCGAGATGGTGTGGTTCTCCACGACCCCGCCCACCGCCTCGATCTGCCGGAAGTAGTCGGTGTGCTCCGCCGCCGCCGGCGAGTTGAGGAACATCGTCACCGGGATACGCGCCTCCCAGATGAAGTCGATCACCCCCGGCGGGCGGGCCAGCCCACCGTCGTCGATGGTGATGAAGGCGACCTTCTGGTCGGTCGGCAGTCGGTGCCAGAACGCCGCCGAACCGGTAGTGGGCAGCGCCACCGGTTGCGGCTGCGGGGCCTCGGGAAACGTCGGCACCTGGGACACGTACCAGGCCAGGCTCTTGAACGCGGGTTTCGCGGTCGGGGACGGCGAGGCCGAGGGGGTGGGTGCCGAGGCGGACGGAGTCGGCTGGGCCGCCGTGACCTGCCGAGCGTGCGCCGGGTGGCTGGGACCGACTGTGCAGGCAGTCAACGCCAGCAGGGCCAGAAGCGTTACGACGGCAGGGATCCGACGGGTGGGGATGGCTGACACGCCCGGAAACATACCGAGCGGATGTCAGGATCCGGTGACCCCGGGGGAGCGGCGGACCACGAACGCGTCCGGCATCCGGAAGGTGAGATTGTCCGGGCACCAGGGCGGACGGAGCACCGTCACCCCGTCCAGCAGCGGCGCGGCCTCGGCCACCACCACGGCCGCCTCCATTCGGGCCAGCACGTCCCCGACGCAGCGGTGCGCCCCCGCCCCGAACGCCAGGTGCCGGCGCGATCCACGCTGACCCGGACGGAACTCGTCGGGCGACTCCACCACCGCCGGGTCCCGACCGGCGCGGCCCAGCCACAGCACGAGACTGCTGCCCGCCGGCACCCGTGTGCCGCCCAGCGTGCTCTCCGTCGTCGCCACCCGCCGCCAGGTGACGATCGGTGGTTCCAGCCGCAACCCCTCCTCCACCACGTCGGCCACCGCTACCTCGCCGCTACGCAGGCCGGCCCGGACCACTGGCTCGCCGGCCAGCCGGTGCAGGAGCAGGGTGAGGAACTGCGAGGTGGTCTCCTGCCCGGCGACCAACAGGAAGAAGAGCGCGCCGACCACCACGTCCGGCGGGTGCCCGGCCGCGCGCAACTCAGCGGCCAGACCGCCACCGGTGGCCGCGAAGTCCCGCAGTACCCGGTGGAACCGGCCGACCTCGGCGGCGAGCGCCACCTGCCGGTCGGCGTCCAGGGGTGCCCAGAACAACTCCAGCGCGGCGCGGGCGAACTCCTTGACCGCGCCGACCGGCGCGTCCGGCAACTCGACAAGCCGGGCCAGCACCAGCAGCGGCAGGTCGGCGGCGAGGTCCGCGTACAGGTCGACCGGTTCGCCGGCGTCGAGCGCGGCGCCGATCCGGGTGACCCGGTCGCGGACCAGTGCGGTGAGCCACTGCCGCTGCGCGGCCACCCGGGCCGGGTGCAACGCCTCCGCGACGATCGCCCGGATCTGCGGATGGCTGACGCCCGAGTTGTTCGCCAGGGTCGGCGGCAACCGGAACCGGTGCCCGGCGAGCACCCGCAGCGCGGTCACCGGCATCGGTGTCACCGCGTCCAGCGCGTTGTCCGGCCGGTAGGTGACCGGGTCGGCGAGGACCTGGCGGACCAGCGCGTGCCGGGTCACGACCAGGTGGGTGCCGCCGACGTGGTCCGGCACCCGGGCCACGTCCGGCCATGCGGGGTCGGCCACCTGCGCCCAGCTGCGGAACAGCACCCGGACACGCTAGCCGGAGGCCCCCGGCAGCCCGGCTCGCAGCCGCCAGACGGTGGTGCGCTTCACCCGCACACTCTCCAGCGCCTCCGGCACCGGCACGTCGTACCCGGCCACCTCGTCGAAGCGGTCCCGGGGCAGGAACGCCCGGCCGGGGTCACCGACCAGCGCCGGCGCGCCGGCCCGGGCGGCGCGCAACAGGAACCGCAGGACCCGGCGGGCCATCGCCTCGCTGTAGAAGACGTCCCCGGCGAGCACCACCTCGGCGTCCCCGGCGTCGCCGTCGAGGATGTCGCCGAACTCGGCGTCGACGCGTACCCCGTTGGCCTCGGCGTTGAGGGCGACAGCCGCCACCGCCAGTTCGTCCACCTCGACGGCCCGCACGGACGCCGCGCCGGCGCGGGCGGCGGCGATGGCCACCAGGCCGGAGCCGGAGGCGAGGTCGAGCACCCGCCGGCCGGCTACCAGCTCCGGGTGGTCGGTGACGTGACGGGCGAGGGCTTGCCCACCGGCCCAGGCGAACGCCCAGAACGGCGGCGGCCGGTCGGTGGAGAACTCGCCCTCGGTCAGCTCCCACAGGCCGATCGGCTCGTCCGCCTGGTGCAGCAGCACCTCGGGAACGAAGGGGACCGGGGCCAGCCGGGCGTGCAGCCGGACGAACGTGCTGGAGAGCTCGGACACGGTGTGATTCTCCCAGCGGCCCGACTCCCGGCGTGTCGCGGGGGAGCGGTGACCGGTTCACCACGGGCGGTGAAAACCCACCCCGTCCTTGCCGTCCGGTGCGAACACACCCGTCTGGTCGGCGCGGTGCCCCGCTTCTAGCGTTGCGGGGTGGAGGCGACCGAACGGCGGACGGCGGTGGTGACGGTGTGGCGGTATGCGCTGAGGGCAGGGGTGGTGCTGGCCTGTCTGAGCGGGGTGGAGCTGGCGGTGGCCGCCCCGGCACAGGCGGCCTTCACCACCGAGATGAGCGGCCTGCCGGGTCGGTTCACCGCCGGTGAGCAGGTGCGGACGATCTCCGCTGTGGTCTCCCAGACGGATCGGCGTGCCAGGTGCGCGAAGGTGCGCTGGTCGATGGTGCTCACCGTGCAGGGCGGCCTCCGGCTCGACCAGGTGAAGATGGATCGGGTGGAGGAGAACGGCGACTTTCCGCTGGAGATCCGTACCGAGGGTGACGTGGCCCGGTTGACCGACCGGCAGCTCGACCCGGGAACGCTCTGCCCCGGCCGCACTGTCACGGCCCGCTACCGGGTGGCCTTCGCCGAGGACGTCACCCAGGGGCGGGTCACCCTCGCGGCCGAGGCGTACGACGCCAACCTTCGCCTGCTGGCCCGGCAGACCGCCACCCGCTCGGTGGTGGGGGTGGGCGGCGCCCCGACCAGCAAGCCGAAGCCGACGTCGACCCCGCCGGAGCCCACCGAATCCGCTAGCGCTCCGGCCGAGGGCGAGAGTACGGCGACGGAGGAGACGGTCGCGGAGCAGCAGGCCGACGCCGCGCCACCGGCTGCCAACCGCCCGGTCGCGCAGTCCGGCGCGTTCGGCGTGGTGCAGCTCGCCTTCCTGCTCGGCGGGCTGCTGCTCTTCCTCGGGGTGGGGCTGTTGCTGCGGCTGCGGCACCTGACCCGGGCCGTGGCCGGGGACACCGACGAGGCCGACGACCCCCCGGTGGACCGGCGCTGGGAGCGCCCGGCCGCCGCCGATCCCTGGCGCCGAGCGCACCGCTGATCGAGGGCAGTGGGGCCGGCGGACACCCGCCGGCCCCACTGTGTCACTTCGAGAACGCCTGGAACTCGGCGATCCTGACCTGGCTCCGGGCCGGGCTGGCGGTCGCGCAGTCCGTCGTCGTGGCCGGGTCGTCGTCCTGCTCTCCCGCGTAGTGCGGGCCTCCGGTGCACTGGCTCGCCAGCACCTCGAGGCGCAGGTGGGTGGCGAGGGTGGTGGGTACCGCGAACGTCCGGAGGTTGATGTCGCGGCTGTACGCCCGGTACGCCCCGCCGGGGAACGCCTCCCCCGCACTGGTGTAGATCCGCTGCCAGCGCGTCGCATCCGCGCAGTCGGTGGTCGTCGCGTTGCAGGCGGACACCGCGAACGAGCGCAGGGCAGTGAGCGCGTTCTGGGCGCCGGTGTCGGGGTCGCCGGTGATCGCCGGGCGCAGCATCGCGCTGACGTTCACCCGCTTGACCGTCCGCGGGGCGTCGCCCGGCAGCGCCACCGTGAGCTGCCGGCCGGCGACCCCGTCCAGGGACGCCCAGTTCGTCGCCTCGGTGTCGTCGACGACCCGGTCCAGGTTGACACCGTCGCCGGTGACTGTGGCGCCGGACGCGGCGGAGGCGAGGTTGCGGCTCAACCGCAGGTCGACGTATCCGTCCTGACCGGACTTGGCCACCACGCTGAGCCGCTGGTGCCCGAACCCGGGGGCCACGGCGAGCAGGTCGTACGTGCCGGCCACCATCTCCACGGTGTCCGGGATCGGCGTCGCCGGATCGGTGTCGGCCACCGGCACGGCCCGTGCCTCGTACGCCCCCACGTACAACCGGATCGGCGCTTCGGCGCTGTCCCCGCGCGGGCGCAGGGTGAGCGTCGCGTTGCCGCCGCTCGGTGAGGCGAAACTCGGCGTCGGGTCGGTGTCGCCGGCACCGTTGGTGGCGGCGTCCCGGCCCATGCCGGAGCGCGCGAACTCGGCCCAGATCAGGTCCTGGTTCGCGCCGCCGAAGCGGAGCAGGTCGGCGGTGAGCATGTTGTCGCGCATGTCGAGCATGCTGACCTGGCTGGCGGCCTGGAGCAGGAAAGAGTCGAAGACCAGCTGGGACCAGCGCCGGTTTCCCGGGCACTGATCTGCCGCGACAGTGCCCGACGCGCAGTCGAGCTGCCGTTGCGGGGTGCCGAGGCCGTACCGCTTCACCAGGGCGGAGCGGACCCGGAAGTTGGTGGCGCCCCAGATCTCCCCGTCGGCGTGCACGGCCGGGCCGGCGGTGTTGTAGCCGATGTCGGAGTAGTTGAGCGGGCTGCGGCTCAGGTCGTAGTTGCGGATGCCGCTGACCAGGTTGCCGGTGACGTAGCCGCCGGTGATGAAGGGCGTCTCACCGGGCGCGCGCAGTCCGTGCTGGAAGAGGTACTCGGCGGCGAGCAGGTCGCCCCAGGACTCACCCATCGCCCCGCCCTGGTGGCCGCTGATCCCGCTGTCCGGGCCGGCGATCATCCGGTTGGTGATCGCGTGGGTGTACTCGTGACCGATCACCGTCATGTCGTAGTCGCCGTCCACGCACGGCGGGTACGGCCCGCCGGCCTGCGGCTGCCAGAGGTACATGTTGGTGGTCGGCGGCAGCCCGTCGCGCGGAGTGCCCTGGTTGGCGTTGTTCCGGTTGCCGGTCAGCGCGCCCTGCTGGGCGCGGCCCTGCTCGGCGTCACCGCCCAGGCCGGACGGGGTGAGGTTGACCGCCTGGAGGTTCCACGCCGACTCGGTGAAGCCCAGCTGGTACGACCAGTCGTGCATCCGGTTGTGCATGGCGAAGAGGTTGGCGATCGACGCGTCCGCGTCGTTGCGCTGTGCGGAGGTGAACACCCCCGGGTTGCACCGGGCCTGGTGCCACTGGTCGGTGAAGGGGTACTCATAGTGGCGTTCCGGGCTGGTGGGCGCCGGCACGACCGGGGTGCCGGCACCCCAGGACAACACGGTGTTGGCCGAGTTGCCGCGCGAGGTGAAGGTCGGCGTGCCGGTGGCCGCGTCGACGTCCCACGGTTGGCCGGTGGCCGGGTCGCGGAAGGCGGCCTGGCAGCCGGGGGTCGGGTCGCCGCACCAGCGCACCCGGGGGTCCTGCCCGGGGCCGAGGTCGCGGGGCGGGGTGGCCGGGAAGACCGCCCAGCTCGGGTTGTCGGAGTCGAAGTCGACGAGGTCCTCGCGGACCAGCACCTGCCCGGTGCTGCCATCCACGTAGCTGGTGAACGCGGCCGGGTGCTCGGTGTCCGCGCCGATCATGGTCACCTCGTAGGCGGCCCGTGGCCCGTCCAGCGGAGTGGGCACGGCCACCGACCGGATGGTGTGGCTGGCCACCGCGTCGGCGGTCAGTTTGGCGTCGGCGAGCGCGGCGGCGTAGGCCTGCTCGGCGGTGCGGGTGGCCGGCGCCGGCGTGCCGGTGTTGCGGGCCAGCGAGGAGCTGACCGACAGCACCGCGCCGTCGGCGACCGCGAGGGTGACGAGGCCGTCCGGCCCGGCGGGCAGGTCGCCGAAGCGTTGCCGGAGGGTGACCACTGTGCCGCTGCCGATCGGCCGGACCAGCACCCGTTCCATGCTGGCCACCGTGGCGGCGTCCATGCCGAACAGGTGGTGGTTGGCGGCCAGGTAGGCGCGGGCGGCGGCCTCCGGGTCGGCGGGCAGCCCGCTGGCCAGCGGGGTACGGCCGGGGCCGAGCGCCTGCGGGGTGCCGAGCCGGTTCCACCGGACGTCGGGGTCGACGGCGCGGGCCAGGCCGCGTTGGCGGGCGTCGGGTGCCGCCGTACCGGTGCGGTTGTCGGCGTCGGCGGGCGCGTGGCCCTCGGCGAACGGCCCGGACCGGCGCTCGGCGGACGCCGCGCCGCCGGTGGGGGCCGCGGTGCTCACGCCGGTGGGGAGCAGCGCGGCGACCGTCGCCGTCGTCGCCAGGATGGCGATGAGCCGGCGTCGAGGCCGGCTCATCGGGGGTGACCACTCCGGTTGTGGCACGGGACCTCCTCGTGGGAGCGAGGTGGTCGGCCAGTCGCCGACCACAGATGCGCGGTGACGCATGCGCATCTGTGGATATCAGTCTCCCGAGGTCGCGGCAAGGTCCCGAGCCGCTATCGCACCAACAGATCGGAGATTCGCTCAGTCGCTCGGCGCCCAGTCGGGGTCGCGGCCGAACGCGGCCAGCAGGTGGTCCTGCTCGTCGGCGTCGTCGGGCACCCGTACGCCGGTGTGGACCAGCTTGTTGCGCCGGTAGGCGTCGATCTGACCGGCGAACCACTGGGCGGCGGCGTGCACCGCGTCCGGGTCGAGCCGGGGCTGTGCGCCGATGGCCACCGCCACGTCCCAGCCGTGCACGAGGTGCTCGGCGAGGAGTTGCCGCAGGTACTCGGTGGCCGGGGTGTCGCCCGCGGAGAGGTGCACTGTGCGATCGATGGTGCCGGGGTGGGTGGCGGCTATCTCGGCCTGCGCGGCGGCCTCCCGGGCCGTCGCGATCGGGTCGGCGCCGAGTTGGTCACCGTCGAGCCGGTCGCCGACCTCGTCGATGGTCCGGCCGGCGAGCAGCGGAACGCTCCACCGGTCCTCGGTCACCACGTGGTTCACGAGCGTGCGGACGTCCCAGTCCGAGCAGGGTGTCGGATCGGACCACTGGCCGGGCTCGATCTGATCCACCCGGTCGATGAATTCGGCCAGGCTCCGGCGGTACGCCTCCAGGAGGTCCATGCTGCCGATTGTTCCGGTCGACGGGGCGGACTGAGTCCGTTTTGCCCGGCCCGGTGCGGGGGATCGCTGCTGGGTTGCCCAGCTCAGTCCAGGTCGGCCGGGTCCAGGCCGAGCTCTCGGGAGGTGACCAGCCGGACCCACTCGCCGAACTGGCGGCGGGAGATCACCCGGTCGTGCACGGCGAGTTGGACGGCGAGGCCGTCCATCACCGCGCTGATCCGCCAGGCGGCCCCGTCGGGGTCGGCGCACTGGAAGGTGCCGTCGGCCACCCCTGCGGTGATCACCGCGGCCAGGTCCTGCCGCCAGCGCAGGTCGAGCCGCCGGGAGACCTTCTCCAACTCGGGCGTACGCAGCGACTCCGACCAGCCGTCGATCCACATGGACCAGGAGGTCGCCCGCCCAGCCGGGGTGTAGAGCTTGAGGATCCGGCGGAGCTTGGTCAGTGGTGTGGCCGAGGAGCGGGTCACCGCGTCGAGTCGGGCCAGATCCTGCTCGACCGCGTACGCGAAGGCCTGCGCGAGCAGCCGCTCCTTGGTGGCGAAGTGGTAGAAAACCAACGCCTGACTCACGCCCGCGGCATTCGCCACGTCCGCTGTCCGGGTGTTGGCCAGACCGCGCTCCACGATCACGTCGCAGGCGGTGCGCAGCAGGGCATCCAGGCGGATCTCGGCCGCACGTCTCGTCACGACCGTTACCGTAGCCCATCCGAGTGAACACGAACAGTTACCACCACGCGCCGATCCGCGCGGTGACAGTCGGAAGCCGGACACTTCTTTCGGGTGTCGTCTGTCGTTCCACGGAGAGTGTTCATCGAGGTCCGCTGCCCGGTGCCGGGTGGCGGAGACGTCGATGGTCGGGCATGCGACGCGATGATGACGATCATTGCCGAGGAATGTCGGAGTGTGACGGTCCGTGCTGGATCCAGCTACTGGGTCAGCCCCCTAGGAAGCCGACCGAGAGTGACTCCCGCTCCAGCCCCGGCCACCCCTGACGCGCCGAGGCGACCCCGAGTTGGCAGTCAAACACCCACTCGGCTAAAGTTCTCATCCGTCACCCGGGAACGTCCGGGGGCGTGCGGACGTAGCGCAGCTGGTAGCGCATCACCTTGCCAAGGTGAGGGTCGCGGGTTCGAATCCCGTCGTCCGCTCGGAGCTGCCGCCACGTATGACGGGGGCAACCTCGGTGGGGTGGCCGAGAGGCGAGGCAACGGCCTGCAAAGCCGTGTACGCGGGTTCAAATCCCGTCCCCACCTCGGCAACAAGCACGGGCGATTGGCGCAGTGGGAGCGCGCTTCCTTGACACGGAAGAGGTCACTGGTTCAAACCCAGTATCGCCCACCAGCAGGTGAACGGCTCGTTACCGGAAGTCCGGTAACGAGCCGTTCCGTTTGTGTGGCCTTGTGTCGAGAGCCAGTAGACGCCCGATCGAGACGGTTTCGTCCCGACCGGGCGTCCGGCCATCCGGATTATCCGGCCCGGAGGCTCATCGCACCAGCCCGCTGCACTCGAGTGGCCCGCCGTTATGCGTGTCGTCGAAGCACACCGAGAATGTCCAGCCGAGACCCCGGCCGTACATCGAGGTAAATCCGGTTTGACCTCCGAGGAGGTAATCCGATGAGAACTGGTCTTGGATGACGCGGTGCCAGTACCGCTGTATCAGGACCTTTCTGCCAATATTGATTCCCTGGCCGGCTGTCATCCGACCCCAATTGGAATTGCAGGTCGATGAGTAGTGCAGGGTGACCCGACTGCTGTTGACAGTGAAGTCGACTCGAACCTGCGAGACGAGCCCGCACCCCATGGTCTCCGGGTTACGTCCCAGGCAGCTGTCCTCGTAACAGCCAGCGTGATAGATCCGCTGAGCGTTGGTCTGGTTGCAGCCCCAGATCTGCAGGATCTGCCCGCTCGAAAAGTTGCTGGTCGGGACATCGACGCAGTACTGGTTGTCGCTGTGCGTGACCAGGCCGAAGGCGTGGTCGTACTGGAAACCCTCGTGCCAGCGTTGGGACGCGGAGCCGTTGCAGTTGTTGACCTTGAGGGTTGCTCCGGCCGCCCGGTCGCCGTCGAAGTCGAGGCAGAGCCAACGGTTGAATCCGGGATGCAGGTAGAAGCCGCCCTGGTCGGCTGCCTCCTCCACCCAGACCTGGGTCGGTGCGTTACTGGAAGACCACAGGTGAACAGGCGTTCCATGTCCGCCCCCGTACTGCACGTCCAGGCGCAGGTTCGACGGAATGCCTCCGGCGAAGAGCGCACGCCGGCGCCACTCTGATGGCATCGTCGGATCCCACTCGGCTGCGGAGGCGGGAGGCGCCATCACCGTCAGCCCGGTGATCACCGTGGTGATCACGAGCGTGAGCACCGCCACGACTCTTCGGACCGTTTTGAGCATGATTCTCTCCTCTGGCTGGTTGATCAGCAGACGTAGAAGGTGAACGGCGCCTGGGAGGGCGGGTCGGTGACGATCGGGATGGTCAGATAGCCGCCGCCGACCGTCAGTGGTTGGCCACCGTTCGCGGAGCCGACATATGTTCCGGTCGGTATGCCGCAGGTCGGGTAGAACCACCGCAACGCGCTGCCCTCGGCTCTGTTCTCCGGCGCCGGGATCATCTTGAGTTTCGTCGAGCTGGGTGACGTTTCGCCCTCGATGAAGTCCCATGCGGCGGCGAGCGCGCTGGAGTAGAAGGGATACTCGTCGCACTGGTGGCCGGTGGGCACACGCGGATCCGGGCAGGCGCTCTGGGCATATGGCGCGGAGTCCATCCAGTCCCGGCTCTGCACCTTTTCCATCTCGGTGTTGCTGACGAAGTTGAGGTGAACCCAGGGCGGGTTGGCGACGAGTGCGTCGAGATCATTCTCGGCTGCGCCGGCTGCGTTTCCGGTCGTGGGAAAGATCAGGGGAAGATCCATGCACGGGTCGCCGACGACTCCCCCGTGGGCGCTGAGTCGTAGGCACGTCTCGGCGGCGTGCAGCGCCTGCGCGTCGCTGACCACCCAACGTCCGTTTTTCGGTGTCCGGGTGGCGACGTAGTCGAGGATCCGCTGCTTCACGGTCGCCGCCGTACTCACCCCGTTCAGTTGCTTGTTGACGATCGCCGCGAGTTGCTGTTGTCCCTCGGCGGTGGGATGGAAGCTGCCCCTGCCCGGCACCTCCTGGCCACTGCCCGGGGAGGCAGTGGCGATGACGCCGTTGCTCCACTCGATGGTCATGAAGGAGCACGCCCAGTGGGCCACGCCCTCCCGCCAGGTCTGGGTCGAGTTTAGGAATCGGATGTTCACGCCGTCCTGCCGTACCTTCTCGACGGTGTTCGCAATGGCGATGTTGAGCAGGTCGCCGAGGGTGTTGAGGAAGTGCAGGGAGGTCTTCTCGATGCCGATGCAGCCGCTCGAGGCGGGCTTGTCGGGGAAGAGTTGCGGATATCCGAGGACGAGGATCTGCGCGTTGGGGGCCTTGGCGGCGACGGCCCGGTAGGTGGCTTCGAGGTGTTCTCCCAGCCAATCCCGGATGATCTTCTTCCCGTAGACCCGCAGTGCTTCGGGATCGACCTTGCCGTTGCCTCGGGTGAGCTTGTGCGACGGCGAGTAGCAGGAGTCCTGGGATGCGATGCAGCTGCGCATGACCTCGGCGAACCGGGCGTCGTTTCCTCCGATGGTGAGCGTCACGAGGGTGGTGTCGACGTCGAGCCACCCCTGGTCGACCTGGATGACCTCGCCGCTCTTCTGCGACTTGCGCCCCCACGTGCCACCGACGTCACCCCACACCGTGTGCCCAGCGACGTCGCTGGACGCGGGCGGGTCGTTGGCGGCGTCGAGACTGACCTCCGGTGAGATCGCGCCGGAGCAGGCGATGAAGCCGAACGAGGCAGTGCCCTCGGCGGCCTGTTGCGCGATCGTCTTGGTGTGGCCGGGCAGCTTCACCTGGGTGGGAAAGGCCCCGGTCCGAGAGCGGTGGCAGTCGTTCACGTCGCCGTTGGAACGCTTGTAGTCACTGTTGGTGAAGTACGGTGCGACGCCCTCACCGGACGAGTAGGAGTCACCCATCGCCACGTAGTTGGCCAACGGCTTCGTGGTGGGCACGAAAGCGACCGCGTCGAAGGCCACCGCGTCCTCACCGTCACCGTCGACGGTTTCGGTGCTCAGCCGTACCCGGGCATCGCCGGCGAGCGGGAATACCCCGAGGTCGACCCAGGTGAGTGCCTGGACCGCCTGATTCACCACCCGGTGACGGGTCTGCCCGTTCCCGAGGTCGATGACATAGTCGGCCTGCCGGGTCCACGCACCCTGCTGAGGCAGGTGGACCATGACCCGGGTCCAGCCGTGGATCGGCTGGCTGAGTGCCCAGGTGCCGGAGACCTTCTGCTTGCCGTCGCGCATGTCCCGGTGCCGGGTGTGCGCCATCCAGAAGTGGCCGCCGAAGCCACTACCCAACTGGTGGAAGTCCACCTTCGAGGGGAACAACCCTGCGGTGTCCATCGCGAAGTTCAGCGTGAAGGTGCCGGCCTGGGGACCCGTACCGGGACAGTTGGGGCGGATGGCGGGGACGTCGGCCGGGACGTCGTCGATGACCAACGCGCCGGTGGGTAGACCGTCACGGGTGCACCGTGGCGGGTAGGAGGTGCCGTCCTCCTGGTAGGCGTATCCCTCGTCGAACCGGATGAACTCGTAGCCGCAGGTGTCGAGGCAGTTCGGCTTCCAGCTGACCGCCTTGTTGTACCAACACTTCAGGTCGAACTGGCCGGCGGCGTTGCGGTGGGCGCACGGCCCCGGCGGTTGCTCTTCGAGGCCGGGCGCGGTCGGTTCGTGCTGCGCGCCGGGCTCGCAGTTGTTCGTGGCATCGCAGAACAGGTTGACCGGCGGCTTGACCCCGCGTCGGTTCACCGGACCGGCGACGGGACCCCCGTTCCACTGCGCCGGGCGGAACTGCGCGACGAGGACGTTTGGGGCCTCCAGCACCTCGTTGGGGCGAGCCGCGAAGCCCAGCACCTTCTCCTGGTAGGGCCATCGCTGTGGGTTGGAGGCGTCGGCCGCCGTCGAGTCCATGAACGGCAGCCGGTTCGCCGGGTAGATCGGGTTCGCCGGGTTGTTGATCCACCCCACTCCCCAGGCGCCGTTGTTCTGGGCGGCAGTGCTCTGTGGGTGGAACCCCGAGTTGTACGCCCACAACGCGAAGAACCAGTTCTCCAGGAAATGCGCCTGGCCGCCGTGGATGATCAGACCGGCTCGCCGGGTCTCGTTCCACTTCTCCTGAACGATTGTCATCCCGGCGGCGATGTTGGCGGCGAAGTCCAACGCGACGGCGCGCTGCGTCTCGTACGGCAGGGCGGGCCCGTCACCAGGTCGTTCCCGACCTGCCCGGCGCATCCGGTCGGTGACCTGCATGACCCCGTACCCGCAGTCGGCCTCGGCGAAGTCGACGTCCCAGTCGTTCCCGGCGTCGTCGTCGTAGACCTGGCGGCCGTAGAAGTTGCCGATCAGGGGATTGCCGGTGACGCCCGGGGCGGTGTTGCTGGACGCCTGCCAGGTGTTGGACTCCTGGGCGGCGATGCCCAGCAGGATCTGCGCGGGTACGGCGCCCCCGCCGTCGAGCGGCACCGGTGGGAACAGCCCCTGCGGCGTGTACGCGGGCATGCCGAGGCTCTTCCAGTTCGCCGGCCGCGCGACAGTGAGTGCGTTCTTCACCGCCTGGTTAGCCGCCCACTCCACCTGGCGTGGCTTGGGCTGGAGCGCCTGGTTGCGTGGATCGTTACGCGGTACCGAGCAGGTCCGCTCCTCCTCGACCGGATTGCTCGGGGAGCCGGCCGCGGTGGTCGTGGACGACTTGCGAGCGTTTGCGGGTTTTCCCGCGACCAGTGACGGGTGCATGTCCCGGCCGGCGGCCGCGGTCCGGTCGGTGCCGGGGTCCACTGTGAACGCGGCCTGTTTGCCGGTGGAGGTGAAGGACAGGGTCAACCCGACCGTACGGGCTGCCGAACTGTCACCACCGTGTTCGGGGGTCCAGGAGTTGGTGATGGTGGCAGCCCCACCGAGGGTGGACAGCTCGGCGCCCTTCGGTACGGGCAGTAGCCGCACCGGGCCTGCGGGGCCCGCATCGTCGGGGCGCCGTGCCGCACCTGTGACGAACGTGCGCCCACCGGCTCCCGGCGCCAGGTCGATCTCGGTGAGCCTGCCCCTCGCGACGGTGTGCAGTGGTCCTGCGGGACGGCGCTGACCGGCTCTGGCTCGGGTCACGGTGGTGGCGTCCACCCGCCGGACCGAAGCGACGTCGCCCTCGCGGTCGAGGAAGGACACACCCCCGTCCGAACCCGCGACCAGCCGGAACGGCACCCCGCTCGTGCCGGCGACCGCGACCCGTCTACCCGTACCGTCGATGCGGATCAGCCGATTGGCGTCGACCGCGACGATCTGCCCGTTGGCCATCGGAACGGCGGAGGTCACCTGACCATCCAGGGTCAGTGGCGTGTCGGTCCTCCCACTGGCCGCGTTCACCCGGATTAGCCGCGTCCGGGTGGCGGAGTCTCCGGGTTGGTCGGCCGTACGCGCCTGGGTCAGTACGGCGCTCTCGTCGACCCCGCAGGCCGGGCTGAAGTAGGCAAGCGACGACAGCACCGGCAGCTTCACCACCGCCCCTGTGGTCAGGTCGACCACCGCCGTGAACGCCCCCCGGTCGAACAGCGCCGCCTCGTTGGTGAAGGTGCGTGGCGCGTAGGCCACGACGAGACGCCGGCCGGAGCCGGTCACGCACGCGTTCCCGATCCACCTGTCGGTGTCGAAGCCCGGCTCGGACAAGGTCGCCGCCGTGCGCCAGCGGTAGCCCTCCCGCGCGTCGGCCACCAGGACGTGCAGCCCGTCCGCATCCCCGGAAGTGACCCAGGCCCGGTCTTTCGAGGTCCGCCAACGCGGCCCCAGGAGTGCGGCGCGTTTGCCGGGGGCCACCTCCGACGGGTCGGCCGCCGGGGAGTCGGGCGCCGGTGGTGGTGCCTTCGGGTCTGCCTGGGTGGGAGCCGCGTGAATCAGGGCGGCGGTGGACAGGAGGACGACCGACGCCGTCAGCGTCGCCAGGAGTCGGCGCCAGCCGGCGCCGCGCGCCACAGTGGTCCGGGCTGCCAACGGCGTGCGTCCCATACGGATGCCTCCCTCGAGAGTGGTCCCCGAGAGGGCGACGGGCGTTCTGCCCAACCCGTCAGGGGATCAGAGGGATCGTCACGAGCTAGGCCGGGCGCTGGGAAGGGCTCGCAGTTGTTCCGAACAGGACAGTCCTGTCCGGGCTGGTCAAGGCATCGCTCGGACAGGAACTCGAACAGGCGGGTCGGTCGTCGAACAACCGTCCCGGTCCGGAGATCCCCGCTCGGTGGATGAAGGTCGGAGGTTTCACCGGAACGCGTCGGAGGCCCCGGCCATCAGTCGACGCTGAGCCGGTAGCCGATGCCTCGCACCGTGTGCACGCGCAGTGCGTCGTCGACGGCGTGCAGTTTGCGACGTAACCGCTTCACGGCCGAGTGCAGGATCGACGTGTCGCCGAGGAACGCGCAGCCCCAGACCGATTCGAAGAGCCGCTGGTAGGTCCAGACTCCGACCGGTGCGGTGGCGAGTTGGGTGAGCAGGTTGCGCTCGAGTCGGGTCAGGGCCAGCGGTTGTCCGCGCCACGTCACCCGATGGTCGAGCGGGTCGATGGTGAGGTCACCGAGGTTGATCTGGCCGGCCACGCCGACGGCTGGAGCGGCTGCGGCGGCGGCTGGAGCGGGGGCGGACGCGGTGGTGGGGGTGGGGAGCCTCGCCGGCCCGCTGATGACCGGCCCGCCGATCATCGCCTGCAACTCCGCGAGGTCGGTGCAGATCACCAGGGTGCCGAGTCCGTCCAGGCGCCGCACCATCCGCTCGCGCACCGACACGTCGGCGGTCACACAGAACACGAGGGACACATCGTCGATCACTGTCGTACCTCCCCAGGCGCCAGTAGAAGACAACGCTGTCTGAACCCCGTAGTCAATGGTTTCCGCCGGCCGGCCACCCCGTGATCCACTCGGGCTCGCCGGGTCGCTCGTTCGCTTTCAGAAGGTCAACAGGCGGAACTCGCCCACCGGCCGGAAGCCGAGGCCGTGGTAGACCGACTCGCCGACTGCCGACGAGGTGAGGGCGGCGGTGCGGGCGCCCCGCTCGGCAGCCAGATAGAGCGCCGCCCTGGTCATGGCCGCTCCGATGCCCCTGCGGCGCTGCTCTGGCTGGGTGCCGACGAAGTAGAGGGTGACCAGACCATGGCTGATCCAGGCGACGGCCGTCGCGACGATCCGACCGTCATCGAGGCGACCGGCCAGGCGCAGCACGGTGCCGTCGCCGGTGAACGCCTTCTCCCGTTCGATCGTCGCCGCCACACCGTCCGCCGGGATTCCGGACACCCGGGCATAGGCCGGGACGAACGCGGCGAGGTCGGTCGTCTCGGCGATCTGCACGCCGGCGGGAGTCGGCACCTCGGCCACCGCCCCGATTCGCACGGTCATGATCGGCATGCGGGCGACCTGCACCGCGCCGAGGGAGACCAGGCCGTCCGCGGTGCCGGCGTCGCTGTCCGGGCCGACCCACCAGATGCGGGGTACGCCGTGCAGGCGCTTCCGGGCTGCGACGAGCGCGTCCCGTGGTGTGCGCCCGACCACCCGCAGCACACCGTTGAGGGGTGCGTGCGGCACGTCACTGCGGTAGGTCGGAAGGTCCGGACCCCCCGCGACACCGATGTTCCAACCGAGCAGGTACGCCCGGTGCGCGGCCAGCACCGTGTCGAGAGGCTCCATGATCTGGATCGTAACGCGGGCCGGCACACCCTTCGGCCAGCGGAAACGGCTCTCGGAGCGGCGGCTGTGACCGGCGGTACTTTGTCGATCGTTCCAGATAGCGGGTAGCGTTCAGCCATGGCCCGCACCCGTGAGTTCGACCTCGACGCCGCAGTCGACGCTGCCATGGACGTGTTCCGGAGCAAGGGCTACGAGGGCACCTCCATGCGGGACCTCTCCGAGGCGACCGGCCTGGGCAGCGGCTCGATCTACGCGGCGTTCGGCAGCAAGGACGGCCTCTACCTGGCGGTGCTCGACCTGTACCGGCAGCGCTATGCCACACCGATGGTCGATCTGCTGCGCTCGGGCAACGACGCGCGGGCGGTCATCCGTGAGGTGTTCATCGGCACGGTGGACGACATCACCGGCGACGGCCGGCACCTCTCCTGCCTCATCGTCGGGGCGTCGATGGAACGGGCGCACCAGGACGTGCGGGTCGCCGAGCGGCTTCGCTCGACCACCCAGTCCCTGGAGTTGGCGCTCTACGACCTGCTCGCCGAGGCGCAGCTGCGGGGGCAGATCACCACCGACCGCAGCGCCACCGACCTGGCCGGCTTCCTGGTCACCAGCCTCCAGGGCCTGCGGGTGATGGGTGCCATCAACCCGGACCGGGCGGCGCTGACGCGTTACGCCGAGGTCGCGCTCACCTGCCTGAACTGACCGCCGGACACGGTGGTCGGCCGTTCACCCGAATGAGGAGTCGAGCATGAGAGCGGTCGGACTGCTGCGCTACGGCGGGCCTGAGGTGCTGCGGGTTGTCGAGCTCCCGACGCCGCACGCGGGCCCGGGCGAGGTCCGCATCCGGGTACGCGCCGCGTCGGTCAACCCGGCGGACACCCTGATCCGGGCCGGTATGACGCCGGTGCGACTGCGCGGCAGCGACCCGCTGCTGCCCGGCCAGGACATCGCCGGCACCATCGACGAGGTGGGTTCCGGCACCAGTGGCGCACTCGCCCCGGGTGACCCGGTGATGGCCATGGTCAACCCGACCCGGGCGGCCGGCGGCGGGTACGCGGAATGGGTCGTGCTCCCGGAGGCCTGGGTGGTGCCCGCTCCGGCCGGCGTGTCACTCGCCGAGGCGGCCACGCTGCCGTTGAACGGGTTGACCGCCCTGCATGCCCTGGACCAGTTGCGGCTGCCGCCCGGCAGCACCCTCGCGGTGACCGGCGCGGCCGGTGCCGTTGGCGGGTACGCGGTTCAGCTCGCCAAGGCCGCCGGTCACCGAGTGTTTGCCGACGCGGCGCCGAATGACGCCGAACTGGTAGCGGCGCTCGGCGCCGACGTGACGGTGACCCGAGGCCCGGGTGTCGCCGACCGCTTCCGGGAGCATGCCCCGGACGGGGTGGACGCCGCTGTCGACACCGCGTTGCTCGGTGGCGCGTTGCTGCCCGCCGTGCGCGAGGGTGGTGCCGTGGCGCTGCTGCGCGGCGGGCCCGATCCGGTGCTGCGGGCGCAGGCCGACCAGCGGAGGATCGACATGGTGTCCGCGTACGTGCACGAGTACGACGGGCGCCGCGACAAACTCGACCTGCTTCGGCGACTCGCCGAGGAGGGTGCGCTGACCCTGCGGGTCGCCGGCCGGTTCCCGCCGCAGGAGGCGGCCCGCGCGCATCAGCTCCTGGAAGCCGGAGGGGTACGCGGCCGGTTGGTCATCGAGTTCTGATTCCACCGGCAACGCCGGAGCGCGATGGTCCACTCACCGGCGGCGGCGACGCCTACCCGGCGTCTGGTGCGTGCGGGGTCACGGGTGCGAGAGGCCGGCCGCCTTCGGCGAGGCGGCCGGCCTGGAATCACTGTGGTCTGGCGGCTCCGCCAGCTGTGGGTCTGGCCGGGTCACAGCGGCGGGGCGATGTCCCGCCGCTCCTCGACCTGGCGGTACTCCACCGGCTGCTCGGTGGTGGTGACGACCTGGCGGCGGCGACCCCAGATCAGCGTGGTCATGATCAGGCCGAGCACGCCGGCGCCCATCAGGATCCAGCCGACCACGTCGAGGTTGATGCCGCCGACGCTCGCGTCCAGTGCGAAGGTGAGGATCGCGCCGAGCGCGATCAGGAAGATGCTGGTGCCGATACCCACGACAGCCTCCTTAAGGGGGTGTGGTGCGCTGTCGAGCCCTTCAGTACCCCGGCGGGGACCAGCGCAACCGCGACCAGTCAGGGTGCCGTTCCAAGCGATCTTGGCATCGGGTAGAGTTCACCTGTCACCGGCGCTTGCCGGAGACGTGCGGACGTAGCGCAGCTGGTAGCGCATCACCTTGCCAAGGTGAGGGTCGCGGGTTCGAATCCCGTCGTCCGCTCGCGATGCGCCCCACGGGGCCGCCACGGGCGATTGGCGCAGTGGGAGCGCGCTTCCCTGACACGGAAGAGGTCACTGGTTCAAACCCAGTATCGCCCACCATCTCTGCAAGTGGATCAGAAGACCCGTTACCGGATCTCCGGTAGCGGGTCTCGCCGTTTCTGCTTCCCGCACCGGGAGACCCTCGGTCACTCGCCGGCGCGAAGTACCTCGCTCAGCCTGTCGCGTCGCCGCAGCGCCGACTCGACAGGTACGACGGTGGCGGCCGTCGCCAGCAGTGCCACGCTGACCAGGCCCAGCAACCACCACGGCAGGACAGCCGTCGGGTCGGCGGCCTGGCCGGTGAGCAGCCGCAGGTCGAGCGGGCCGAGCGTCAGACGTGCGAGCAGGGCCCCGAGTAGCGGGCCACACACCGCGGTGACCACTACCGGCGGCAGCAGTTCTCCGGCGGCGACCCAGCGGGCGTCGCGTGGCCGCAGGCCGAGGGTCCGCAGCCGGGTCAGGGTCTGCCACCGCTGCGACGCACCGGCGGCGGCGGAGAGCGTGAGGCCGAGCAGACCCAGCGCCAGCAGCACCGCGGCGACGGTCCACGCCAGCCGTACCAGCCCCGCCGTCAGCGGAGCAACCCGCTGCGCCCGCAGGACGTCCGCACGCAGCACGACGTCGGAGGCGATTCCGGTGTTCGACACGGCCCGCGCCGCGCCGGGGCCGGTGACCCAGACGGTATTCGGAACGGCGGGCAGCCCGGCGACGGCGAGGGTCGTGGCGTCCACGATGACGACGTCGTCGACGCCGCCGACGGAGGGTGCGGTACCGACGGCGGCGAGACGGATCGCCGGGGCGCCGTCCCGGGGTAGCTGCAGCCGCGTGCCGGTGCGCAGACCGCCGTCAGTCGAGCGGACCAGCGCTGGGACCTCCCCGGGGCCAGGACCGGGTGCCGTGAGCCGGGCCAGCGCCGGGACGTCGGGCAGGGGAGTGGTGGCCAGCAGGCGCTGGAACGCCGCGGTGTCCACGACGACCAGGCGTGGGGTGAGCAGCGTCGACTCGGTGAAGACGCGTGCGGAGTCGGTCACCTGCGCGACGACGACCTGCCCTACCCCGGGTGCGGCGGCGATGCGCTCGGCGAGCGCGGGCGTGGCGGCCTCGGCGTCGGCGCCGACGTCGAGGCGGGCGTCGGCGCCGACGGTGCTCCACGCGCCGTCGGTCAGGCCTCGGGTGACTGTGGCGCCGAGGATGAGCGCGAACGACGCGAGTGCCGTGGTGCTGACCAGAACCAGCAGCGGCAGCGCGCGCCCGGCCGTTGTGGCCGCCTGGGCGGCACTGAACACGGCCAGCGGGCGGCGCGAGCGTAGGGCCTGTCGGAGCGAGAACCGCGCCCCGAGGGGCAACAGCCGGAGCAGGACGAGCGCGCCGACGAGCGCGCCCAAGGCGAGGGCACTGATCGGCAGGATGAGGTCACCGGTCAGCTCGCCGTTGTCCCCGTCGGAGGCCAGGGGCAGGAGCCCGCGCTGGTGCAGTGTGACGAAGGCGGCGACCGCGGCGATCAGGACGGCGGCCTCCGCTGCGGTGCGGCGCAACTGGCCGGTGGCCCGGATCCAGCGCCGAGCGGCCGGGTTGGCGGGTTGGCGCCGGTCACGGCTGGCGCGGGCGGCGGCGAGGGTGCCGAACGCCGGCCCGGCGACAACACCGGCCAGGACCACGGGAACGGCCCAGGTCCAGGAGACGCCCGGGGCGGCCGCGCGGGCGAGCGCGAGCCCGACGGCGGCGGCCGACACCGACACCACTGTGGACTCGATGATCAGTTCCGCACCGAGGTCGGGTAGCGCCGCCCCGCGCTGCCGGGCGGCGCTCAGCACCGGGGTACGGCGGCGGACCAGCAGGTCGGCGGCGAGCAGCAGGACCAGCGCCGTGGCGGTCAGTACGCCGGCGAGCAGGACGGCGGCCTGTGTGGAAGCGGCGCTGTTGCGGGCACTTGCCTCGCGTAGGGCGGCGTCGAGCTGCGATTCCCACTTCAGGGATTGCTCGCGGTCGCTCGACGAGCCGGAGGTCGCCTTGAGCTTGACCACCTGGCTGGCGAGCGCCGCAGTGGCATCCCAGGTGAGCGCGTCGGGAACGGGGGCGAAGTGGATGGTGCGCCGCAGTTGGTCCTCGTCGACGGCGAGCCGGGCGTCCGGTAACGACTCTCGCGACAGCAGGCCGGCGAACCGGGTGGTCCCCACGCCGTCGGCGCCGGGCACGGGGCGCAGGAGCGCCGGGGCGAGCCGCCAGGCTGGGTCGTCGCCGTCCGTGGGTCGGTAGATCCCGCTGATCCGGACGTCCTTGTCGCGACCCCGGCCGTCCTTGAGCGGAATTCGATCGCCGGGACCGAGGTCGAGTGCGGCGGCGTCCGCCTCGGAGAGGCCGACCTGCACCGGCCAGGGCGGCCCGTCGTAGGGGATTTCGACGTACTGGTCGGAGACGGCGGGGCCGGGTGGGCTGCCGGCGATCCAGGTCACGTCCGGGCCGCCGTTGTCGCCGGCCAGGTAGGTGAACTGGAAGGTACGCGGCGCGCTGCCGCCGGTGATGTCGAGGATCGGGCCGTTGGCAGTGGCGAGGGGCGGGAGCAACGCGGCATCGAGATCGGGCCCGAGCGCGGATGTCGCCCGGGCGCGGAAGTTGTCGAGGGCCTCGGCGAGGCTGGGCATCCGGACCCGCCCGCCGGTCGGCCCGTCGTCGCGTTCCCAGTTGGCGTGTACGAGGACGTTCGAGTCGCTGCCGGCGCGGCGGACCGTGTCCTGGACGGCGTTGTCGGCGGCGGCGCGCAGCAGCGGCGGCGCGGCCCCGGCGAGCAGCGCGACGGCTGCGATGACGGCGGCGGTGAGCAGCAACGGTCCGGCGTCGGTACGGCCACGGCCACGGATGCTGGGCCAGTGCAGCGCCGGCCGCCAGCGGGTCAGCCACCGGTTCACGGGGCCACCCGCAGGTGCGCGGCGTCGGCCCGGCGGACCTGGACGGTGACCACGATGGCGACCACCAGCATGCATCCGGCCAGCAGTACGGCGAGCAGTGCGGCCTCGGCTGGCCACGGCCAGTGTGGCTGGGTGGCCGGGACGGGCGCGGCACCGGTTTCGGAGCGCACGAGCAGGGGAGCGACGACGCGGGTGGCGAGCGCGCCGACGGCCGCGCCCGCCGCGAGCAAGGGCAGCAGAACGCCGGCGTGCTGGCCGAGCAGCACGGCCCGGATGCCGCGCCGGGTCATCCCCAGGCCGCGCAGTCGCGTCACCTCGACGGCGCGGACCTGGAGGTCACAGGTGACGTGCAGGACGACACCGGCGAGCAGGAGCAGGGCCGCGGCCGGGACGATGAGGCGGAGTGCCGCCGGCAGCCCGGCGAGCAGCGGGCCGCCGGTGAGGCGGGCGGTCTCCGCCTCACGGGTCGCGACGGTGCCCAGGTACAGGGCGGCGGCCCGCTCGGCGGCATCGGGGCCGGCCGGGTGGCCGACCCACCAGGCGTCCACCGGGAACGTCAGGTCGCCGGTGACGGCACGTGCGCGCGACAGCGTGTCCAAGTCGGCCAGGACGGCGACGGCGCCGGGGGCGGACGGCACGGTCGGCACGACCTCGGTGACGACGACCGGGACGGGCGTGATGCCGACAGTGACGCTGAGCTTGCTGCCGTTCTCGGCGCCGACCTCGCTGGCGAAGCGGGCGGAGACGGCGACGGGCACCGGGCCCGGGTTCGGGAAGGCGGTGGCGACGAGGGTCCGGGCGGCGTCCTCGGCGCCGCCGAGGTCGACGGTCGCGGCCATCCGCAGCGTGGTCCCCGTCGGGGTGGCGGACACCGTGACGGTCGGGTCGCTCAACCTGCTCGGGACCGGCGGCGCGGACGTGGCGGTCCAATCTGATCCGTCAGTGGGCCTCTCGGCCGACCCGGCGGGCGGCACTGTGAGTGTGACGGCGATGGCGACGGGTCCGCCGACCGCGTCGGCGGTGACCGGCAGGGCGACCGCGACGAGGCGCAGCCCGTCAGCGTTCGCGCAGGCGGGCAGCCGGAACTCCTGGCCGTCGAGCGGTACGGCGGGACCGGTGCAGGACGTGCGGAGGCCGGTGGCGTCCTGCAGCATCAGCCGAGGCGTCACGACGAGCGGAATGTCGCCGGCGGCGGTCCCGGTCAGGACGAGTGGGGCGCCAGCCGGAACGGCGAGGCCGTTGACCCGGGTGCGTGGTGCCAGCGTGGCGCCCACGTCCGCCCACCCGCTGTCGTTGTCCAGCCGCCCGCGTAGCAGCGCGTCGGCGCGGGTGGTGTCGACGGCGACCAGGCGCGGCGCGTCGCCGGCGTTGCCGAGCCACTGACCGACGGCGGTGCCACGGTCGAGGGCCGGACTCACGGCCCCCGCGGTGGCCGCGCTGACGATCGCGCCGTCTCCGGCCACCGGCGCCGTGCTGAGGGTGAGGGCCAGGTCGGTGCCGACGGCGAGCGCGGCCTGGTCGCGCTGCGACTGGTGCCACGTGTCGTCGAAGGCGAGACCGAAGGTTCCGGCCGCGCAGGCCAGTCCGACGAGCAGTCCGGCGGCGACCGCCTGTGGCCGGCGGGCGGCCTCGGAGACCGCCAGCGGAAGTGCCAGCCCTCGGGCGCGGTACGCCAGCCGGTCGGCGCCGCGAAGGGCGGGCAGTACCACCCGGAGAGCCAGGGCGGCGCCCGCGATGAGCAGCAGCGCCGGCGCGAGCACCCGGACCGCGTCGGCGCGTGGGCTGGCGGCGGCGGACTGCGCGTACAGCTGCCACCATCCGGCGGCGGCGAACACCGCGAGCATCAGGTCGGCGCCGGATCGGGCCAGCAGTTCGCGGCGGGTTCGCTGGTCGCCGGCTGTCGGGACGGGCCGGATCGCCAGGACGACGAGTACGGCGGCGAGCACCAGCGCGCCACCGGCGACCGCGAGGACCTGGGCACCGGCGATCGCCGGCCGGACGGTCAGGCCGGCGCCGTCCAGCGGCGGCAGGTGGGTCAGGCCGGCGTGCAGGGCCGACGAGGCCGGTATCGCGATCGCGGCGGCGACGGCGGCGACGAGCCCGGCCTCGAGTGTCGCGGTGGCGGCGAGTTGGCGACGGCTGGTGCCCAGGGCGGACCGCAGGGCGGTCTCGTCGGCGCGTATGCCAGTGGTCAGACGGCCGGCGAGGACGAGTGCCGTCGCGGCCAGGACACCGCCGAGGACGGCGATGGCCAGCACGACGGCGGCGGTGACGTGCCGTTGGTCGTCGGCGGCCCGCAGGGTCAGTGGCAGTTCGGAGGCGACACGTGCGAGCCGGACGCGCTCGCCGAGGGTGCCCGCCAGCCGGCCGTCGGCACTGCCGACGGCCCCAGCCACGGTCTCCAGGTCGTGGCGGTTGCTGTCGGACAGGTCCGGATGGGCGGTGACCTCCAGCCGGTCGACCGTGGCGCCGGTGGTGACCAGGTCGGCGAGGTCGACGAGGAACGGGCCGTAGGCGTTGACCGGCTGTTGGAAGCGGCCGTCCCGATAGCCGGTGGCGGAGCCGGCCGCTGCCAGCGGGTCGCGGTCCCAGCCGCGGCCCGGCAGCGGGCGCACCACACCGACGACGACCACGTCGACGGCCGGGACGGGCGCGTGGGCCAGCTCGGCGCCGAGGCGTACCCGGTCACCGGGGGTGAGGCCGAGCAGTTGTGCGGTGGACTCCAGCAGCACCGCGTCGCCAGGGTGCTGTGGCCAGTGCCCGGTGACCAACTCGGCTCGGGTCGGCAGGTCGTCCAGCCCCGACAGGTACGCCTGGGCCGGCACTGTGGTGCCAGCGGCGAGCGCGGGCGGCAGCGCCCGCAGCACCGTCGACGCCCGCGCGCTTGTCGTCACCGGAAACGGTGCGAGCGTGGAGGCCACCACGGTGCGGGTGTCGGCGGCGACGGACGACGTGTCCCGGCCCTCGACGGTGCCGGTGTAGACGGTCACGTCGACGGCGGCGGGGGCGGCGCGGGCCAGGGCGACCTCCAACGCCCGCTCGGCGGTGTGGGTGACCAACAGGGTGCAGGTACCCAACAGGGTCGCGCCGATCGTGACGACCCCGAGGAGGGCTGCCAGCAACGGCCACTGCGCGCGGGCGCGCCGGCTGACCAGCCTCATCGTCGCGTCACCCGGCGTCTGGCACTGGCGCGTGCGACTGCCCGGCCGCCTGTTCGTCGAGGTGCCCGTCGTGGATACGGATCACCCTGTCGGCCAGGGCCATCATCACCGCGTCGTGCGTCGACACCAGTACGGTGACGCCCTCGGATTCCACTATCCCGCGTAGCAGGGCCATCACCGACAGACCTGTCTCGGCGTCCAGTTGCCCGGTGGGCTCGTCGGCGAGCAGAAGCTGGGGCGAGGCGGCCAGCGCGCGGGCGATCGCCACCCGCTGCTGCTGGCCGCCGGACAGCTCGGCCGGCCGCTGCCCGGCGTGGTCGGCCAGGCCGATCAGCTCCAGCAGCAACTCGACCCGCCGCTCACGCTCGGCCGGGGCGACGCGGGCCATCCGCAGCGGGGCCGCGACGTTCTCCGCGGCCGACAGCACCGGGATCAACCCGAAGCTCTGAAAGACGTACGACACCTTCTCCCGCCGCAGCCGGGACAGGCCATCCTCGTCGAGCGCCGTGACGTCGATGCCGTCGACCCGCACGGTGCCGGCGTCCGGACGGTCCAGGCCACCGATGACGTTGAGCAGGGTGGTCTTGCCCGAGCCGGACCGGCCGACGAGCGCCACCATCGAACCGGCGGCCACGTCGAACGACACGCCGTTCAGGGCGTGTACGACTGTCGGCCCGGTGCGGAAGCGCCGGTGTACGTCGCGCACGCTCAGCAGTGGCTCGCTGCTCATTCGCCGCTTCCCGAGTCGGGGTGGATCGTGATGTGGTCGGGTTCCAGGGCCAGCCGGACGCGTCGGGTCAGCGCCAGCGCCTCGCGGAACTCGCGGGGCACCTGGACCCGCCCGGCCCGGTCCATCACGGCGTACTCCTCGGCGATCGTGTGCGTGTCGCCCTCCGCGTCGGTGGTGGTGCGGCGCAGCACCTCGCTGCTGGTGCGTCCATCCCGGATCGCGACGGTCCGTTCGACCTGGCCGCTGACCTCCGGATCGTGGGTCACCACGACCACTGTGACGCCGTAGCGCCGGTTGACGTCCCGCAGCACGCCGAAGACCTCCGCGGACGTGGCGGCGTCCAGCTCGCCGGTGGGCTCGTCGGCGAGCAGGACCCGCGGTTGGTTGGCCAGCGCCACGGCGATCGCGACCCGCATCTGCTGCCCTCCGGAGAGTTGCCCGGGGCGGCGATCGGCGCAGTCGGCGACACCGAGGCTGTCCAGCAGCTCGGCCGCGCGTTCCCGGCGCTCCTGCTTCGCGGTACGGGCAGCCGTCATCGGCAGGTCCACCATCTCGCGTGCGGTCAGGTAGGGGATCAGGTTGCTCGCCGTCTGCTGCCGTACGAACCCGACGGTGTGCCGCCGGTAGTCCACCCGGTCCGCGCGGGACATCGCCAGCAGGTTCCACCTGTCGACCCGGACCCGTCCGGCGGTGGGGGCGTCGATGCCGGCCAGGATGGAGAGCAGTGTCGACTTGCCCGATCCGGAGGCACCGACGACGGCGACCAGCTCACCGCTCTCCACGGCCAGGTCCAGGCCCTGCAGTGCTTGCACCTCAATCGAACCGGTCTGGTAGATCCGCACCAGGTTCTCGCAGACGATGAGCGCGTCCCGGCCGAACTCTGGTGCCCGCGCGGTTGGCTGCGGCAGGGACAGCGGAGTGCTGGACATTCCCTGCTCCGTCCGGGTTGTGCTGATGCAGATTGAAGCAGTTTCGCAATCGGCGCCTTCGTTGACCATGCCCGGGGTGGCTTTCCTGCATTCTGGACGAGGGTCTACCGCCGCGACCTCCACCCGCCGGGGGCCGGTCTTCGCTGTGGCGGGTCGTGAACCTGCCGGTCGCGACGAGGCGGAGGAGGTCGTCAACCGGGAGACGCTGGCCAGATCGGCAGGTCGATCCTCGCCGCCGGGGTGCAGCCGTGGAGCGACCTGCCGATCTGGCTGCCGCGCGGGCACCCGTACCGGGGGTTGTTGGAGCAGGACGTGACCCGGGCACTGGCCGCCGGGTTGACCTGCCGGCCGGTGACCGAGACCGTCGGCGACACCTGGCGCTGGCTGCGCGAGGTCGGTGCGGTTCCCCCGCGCGCCGGACGACCGCAGCGCAGCTCGATCGGGCTGGACCCGGCAGTGGAGGCCGCCGTGCTCGCCGCCTGACCGACGCCGCTGTCGGCCGAAGGGGCACGTCGTGATCAGCGTTCGCGGACCACAGCGACCGGGCAGTGGGCGTGCTGGATGAGTTGCTGACTGACCGAGCCGAGCAGCATTCCAGCCAGCCCACCCCGGCCGCGGCTGCCGACCACTACCAGCCGCGCGTCCCGGCTCGCCTCGATCAGCATCGCCGCCGGGTTGGTCGACTCCAGGTCGACGGTCACCGCCAGTCCGGGGAACGTCCGCCGCCACGGCTCCAGCGCCTGCTCCACGCCGGCCCGCTCGTCGGGCACCCCGGCCGCCCCGCCGGGGCCCGGTGTCCAGGCGTGCAGGACGCGCAGCGGCAGCTGCCGCTGCGCCGCCCGTTCGGCAGCGAAGCCGAGCGCCACCAGCGAAGGCTCCGAGCCGTCCACCCCGACCGCCACCGGGCGGCCCGACGTGTCGGTCACGGCGCTGTCGGCCCCGTCCCGGACCACCACGACCGGGCAGTGGGCGTGCGCGGCGACCGACACCGCCGTCGACCCGGCGAGCAGGCCGCCGAACCCGCCGTGACCCCGGCTGCCGAGCACCAGCATCCCGGCGTCCGCCGAGCGTTCCTGCAACACCAGCGCGGGCGGTCCGTCGTACACCTCGCCGGTAATGGTCAGCCCGGGGTTCGCCGCGGTGGCGTCCGCCGCGGCCCTGCGGACCAGGTCCTCGACCTGCCGGCGGGCGGTGTCGTCCGGCCACACGCCGGGGGCCACGCCCGGACCGACCCAACTGGCCACTGTCAGCCATTCGAAGACGTACGCCAGCCGCACCGGCTGGCCGCTGTGCCGCGCCTCCTCCATGGCCCAGTTCAAAGCCACCGAGGCGTCGGTGGAGCCGTCGTAGCCGACCAGGATCTCCGCGTCGCGCACGTCGTCCTCCTTCAGGGGGTGGTCGGGTCGGTTTCGCGGACCCAGCGCCATTCGGCGACCTGTGGGTCGTCCTCGCCGTACTCGCGGGTGTAGTCGCGGGCCGCCTGTCGGGCGTCGACCATTCGTTGGCGCAGGTGCGCGGCGCTGGCGGCCAGCCCGGGCACCCGGTCGATGACGTCGATGACGAGGTGGAAGCGGTCCAGGTCGTTGAGCATCACCATGTCGAACGGAGTGGTCGTGGTGCCCTCCTCCTTGTAACCGCGCACGTGCAGGTTCTCGTGGTTGGTGCGGCGGTAGGTGAGTCGGTGGATCAACCATGGGTAACCGTGGTACGCGAAGATGATCGGCCGTTCCTGGGTGAAGATGGTGTCGAACTCGTTGTCGGTCAGCCCGTGCGGATGCTCGGTGTCCGGCTGGAGTCGCATCAGGTCGACCACATTGACCAGGCGCACCTTCAAGGTCGGCAGGTTCTGGCGCAGCAGCTCGACGGCGGCCAACGTCTCCAGGGTGGGCACGTCCCCGCAGCAGGCGAGCACCACGTCCGGTTCGGTGCCGCCGTCGTTGCTGGCCCATTCCCAGATGCCCAGGCCACGCCGGGTGTGCTGGATCGCCTCGGTCATCGTCAGCCAGTTCGGGGCGGCCTGCTTACCGGCCACCACCACGTTGATGTAGTGCCGGCTGCGCAGGCAGTGGTCCATCGTTGCGAGCAGCGTGTTGGCGTCCGGCGGCAGATAGACCCGCACCACCTCGGCCTTCTTGTTGACGACGTGGTCGATGAAGCCCGGGTCCTGGTGGGAGAAGCCGTTGTGGTCCTGCCGCCAGACGTGGCTGGAGAGCAGGTAGTTCAGCGAGGCGATCGGCTGCCGCCAGGGGATGGCCCGGGTCACCTTCAGCCACTTGGCGTGCTGGTTGAGCATCGAGTCGACGATGTGGATGAACGCCTCGTAACTGGTGAACACGCCGTGCCGACCGGTCAGCAGGTAGCCCTCCAGCCAGCCCTGGCACAGGTGCTCGGAGAGCACCTCCATGACCCGCCCGTCGGGGGAGAGGTGGTCGTCGCCGGGCACCGTGGCGGCCACCCAGGCCCGGTCGGTCACCTCGAACGCCGCACCCAGTCGGTTGGACGCGACCTCGTCCGGGCCGAACAGCCGGAACGTCTGGGGGTTGGCGCTGATGACGTCGCGGATCCAGGGGCCGAGCACCCCTGTCGCGCCGGCGATCGGCGTACCCGGTTCGGGAACCTCCACGCCGTAGTCGCGAAAGTCCGGCAGGGTCAGGTCGCGCAGCACCACGCCGCCGTTGGTGACCGGGTTGGCGCTCATCCGCCGGTCACCGCGCGGCGGAAGCGTCAGCAGCTCCTCCACCGGCGCGCCGGTCGCGTCGAACAGCTCCTCCGGCCGGTAGCTGCGCAGCCAGCGCTCCAGCTCGGCTCGGTGCGCCGGGTTGTCGCGTACGCCCGACAGGGGCACCTGGTGGGCGCGGTAGGTGCCCTCCACCTGGGTGCCGTCGACCTCACGCGGGCCGGTCCAGCCCTTCGGCGTCCGCAGAATGATCATCGGCCAGCGGGGACGTTCGACGTCGCCTCCGGAGCGTGCCCTCCGCTGGATCTCGACGATCTCACCCAGCACACGGTCCAGCGTCGCGGCGAGGGCCCGGTGTACCCGGGCGGGCTCGTCACCGGCCACCACGTACGGCTGGTAGCCCGATCCGCGCATGAGGTCGAGCAGGTCGGCCTCGGGGATCCGGGACAGCACTGTCGGGTTGGCGATCTTGTAGCCGTTGAGGTGCAGGATGGGCAGCACCGCGCCGTCGCGCGCCGGGTTGAGGAAGACGTCGGAGAGCCAACTGCCGGCCAGCGGCCCGGTCTCCGCTTCGCCGTCGCCGATCACGCAGGCCACCAACAGGTCCGGGTGGTCGAACGCGGCGCCGTAGGCGTGGCTCAACGCGTACCCGAGTTCGCCGCCCTCGTGAATCGAGCCCGGCACGTCCGCCGCGACATGGCTGGGGATGCCGCCCGGGAAGGAGAACTGGCGGAAGAGCCGGGACATCCCGGCCTCGTTGCGGGCCACGTCGTGGTAGCGCTCCGACCAGGTGCCCTCCAGCCAGGTGTTGGCCACGATGGCCGGTCCGCCGTGGCCGGGGCCGGTGACCAGCATGGCGTTGAGGTCGCGCGCCACGATCACCCGGTTGAGGTGGGCGTAGATCAGGTTCAGGCCGGGGCTGGTGCCCCAGTGCCCGAGCAGCCGGGGTTTGATGTCGTCGGGGGTCAGCGGCTCGCGCAGCAGCGGATTGTCCAGCAGGTAGATCTGCCCGACGGTGAGGTAGTTCGCGGCGCGCCAGTAGGCGTCCAGCCGGCGCAGCTCGTCGTCGGTGAGGGCGTGGTGCACGTCGAGAGCGGTCTCCATCATGCTGCCTCTCGCGGGTAGGAATGGGGCGTCCGGCGTCCAGCCTGGCCGCTGCGCACGCCCCGGGTCAGGGCCGTTGGTCCGGCTCCGGGTCGGCGCCGGGCCCGGTCAGCGGCGCCTCGGCCAGGCCGCGGACGACGACCACCGGGGCCGGGGAGTGGTAGAGCAGGGACTGGGCGACGGCGCCCAGCATGGCCCGGCCCGGTTCGTCGCCGCGGGCGGCGACCAGCGCCACCTGCGCGTTGCGGGACGTGTCGATCAGCACGTCGGCGGGGTCGCCGCGTACCACCCGGCACTCGGTCGGCACCGTGTTGTCGCGGCCGGTGTGCCGGGCCAGTGCTTCGGTGAGCTGCTCGGCGACCGCGTCGGTGTCCTCGTCGTACTCCACGACCCGCAGCGCCAGCAGTCGGGCGCCCCGGCGGGCCGCGCACCGCACGGCCCATTGCAGGGCGAGGTGTGAGCTGGGCGAGCCGTCCACGCCCACCAACACCGGGCCCTGCGGCGGCGGTTCACGTCGGACCACCAACAGGGGGCAGCCGGCGCGTGCGGCCAACTGCACGGCGGTCGTCTCGGCCGGAACACACTGACCGCTGCCCGCCATGCCGCTGTCGCCGACGGCGAGCAGGAAGGTGCCCTCCGAGCGGCGGATGAGGGTGGGCAGCATCGCGCTCTCGACGATCTCCCCGCGTACGGTCAGCCCCGGCTCGGTCTGGTGGGCGAGTTGTGCGGCGCGGGTGATCAGTTTTTCGGCCTGGTCCCGGGGTGCGGCGACGGTGTCCGCGGCGAAGGCCGCGCGCCAGTCGAAGGTGTGCAGCAGGTGCAGTGGCCGGCCGTGTCCGGCGGCCTCCTGCGCGGCCTGTTCGACGACCGGGAGGTCGAGTTCCGACCCGAGGCCGACCAGCACCGCTGCGTCGGCGGGTGCGGCCATCCGATATCACCTCCCGGGCGTCGCGCCCGGCACGACCAAGCTGTCCCTGACCGAGGGTAGTCGGATGTGCCCGGTGGCGGGTCCGATCCGCCGCGTCCGGCGCTCGTCAACCAGGGTTGACAAGCCACCAGTTGTCAACGTATGTTGACGGCATGAGTCAGGCGACAGAACTCGCGGCGGCAGCCGGCAGCACCGACCCCCGGGTCGGGTTGCGTGCCGTCCGCGCGCTACGCCGGCTCCTTGAGCGGCTCGAGGTGGTCCAGGTCGACAACGCCCGACGACAGGGCTGGTCCTGGCAGGAGATCGCCGACACGCTCGAGGTCAGCCGGCAGGCAGTGCACAAGAAGCACGCCGGGCGACCGGCGGTCAACTCATCCTGGGAGGCGTGATGTTCGAACGGTTCACCGACCGGGCGCGCGACGTGGTGAAACGGGCACTGGAGGAGGCGCGGGTCGAGGGCCAGCGGCCGGTCGGCACCGAGCACCTCCTGCTCGCCCTGCTCGCCGACGACGCCGGGCTGGCCAGCCGGGTGCTCGCCGACGCTGGCGTACGCGCCGACGACCTGCGCGAACGCGTACGCCGGCACACCGTCACCGGCGGCGCGGGCCTCGGCGACGCGGACGCCGCGGCGCTGCGGGAGATCGGCATCGACCTGGCCGCGATCGTGGCCCGCATCGAGCAGTCCTTCGGCCCGGACGCGCTACGGGAGGCGGTGCCGGCGCCACGCCGCCGCTGGGGGCGGAAGCGGTACCTCGGCGGGCCGTTCTCGCCCCGCTCGAAGAAGGCGCTGGAGCTGTCCCTGCGGGAGGCCCTGCGCCTGCGCCACCGCCACATCGGCACCGAGCACATCCTGCTCGGGGTGCTCAGGGAGGGCAACGGGCTCGGCGCGTTGGTGCTCACCGAGTCCGGGGTCGACCTCGATGATCTGCGCCGACGGGTGGAGCTCGCCCTGCGGGCGGCGGCCTGACGGGCGAGGCCGGGTTGAAACCTGTCTGTGGCACTTCCGACGCGCGTCGGTCGCCGGGTCGCTGAAGGCGTCCGGGTGCTGCACACTGGCGCCGTGGATGCTGGACAGGACAGGCGGCCCTCGGGCGGCGACGGCGGGTTGCGCTCCGCTGTGGTGGTCAACCCGGTCAAGGTCGACGATCTCGACGAGTTGCGCCGGACCGTCGACGACGCCCTGACCGCGGCCGGCTGGCCCGCGCCGCAGTGGTACGAGACGACAGTCGACGATCCGGGTCGCGGCCAGACCGAGAAGGCCGTCAAGGACGGCGTCGACCTGGTCTTCGCCTGCGGGGGCGACGGCACCGTGATGTCCTGCGTCAGCGGGTTGGTCGGCACCGACGTGGCCCTCGCCGTGCTGCCGCAGGGCACCGGCAACCTGCTCGCCGCCAACCTGGGGCTCTCCACCGACCTGGCCGCCGGGTTGCAGGTCGCCGTCGAACGCGGCCGACGACTGCTCGACGTCGGCGCTGTCGAGGACAAGTACTTCACGGTGATGGCCGGCATGGGCTTCGACGCCCAGATGCTCGAAGCCACAAACGAGACCACCAAGGCCCGCATCGGCTGGCCCGCGTACGTGATGGGTGCCGCCCGCCACCTCCGGGACCGGCCGATGCGGGTGCAGATCCGCATCGACGACCGGCCGCCGGTGCGCCGTCGGGCCCGTTCGGTCCTGATCGCCAACGTCGGCCGGCTGCAGGGCGGCGTGACCCTGCTGACCGAGGCCGAGCCGGACGACGGCTGGCTCGACGTCGCCGTGCTCACCCCGCGCAACCTGCGGCACTGGCTCGCGCTCGGCTGGGCGGTGATCCGCCGCAGCGGCCAGGTGCCGCAGCTCGAGATCTTCCGGGGCCGGCGGGTGGTGGTCACCAGCAACCGGGCGCAACCTCGGGAGTTGGACGGCGACCTGATCTCCCCGGGCCGGCAGTTGCGGGCCGAGGTTCGGCCGCAGGCGCTCTGGCTCTGCGTCCCCCAGCCCGAGGACGCCCCCGACCTGGCCGTCGACGCGCAAGGTGCCGGGGAGCGGGGCGAGCAGCTGATCGAGGAAGCCCGCAGTGAGTAGTACCCGGATCGTGCCGGAGACCCGGCTGATGGCCGACGAGGAGCTGTCCGCCGACGACGCCTGGCACACACTGCGCGGGCAGGGTGGCTGGCACCTGCTGCGGGACGCGTTCATCCGGTTCCGCTACGGCGACGGGTTCAGCCACTCCCGGGCCTTCGCGCTGCAACTCTGCCTCGCCGTGGTGCCGTTCCTGATCGCCCTCACCGGCCTGATCAGCGAGCTGGGCGTCGAGGAGGGCGGCCGGGTGGTCGCCGACACCGTCCTGGCGCTCACCCCCGGCCAGAGTTCGCAGATGGTCGGCGAGCTGCTCGGCGATGGCGAACGCGTCGAGGACGCGGGGGAGCTGGCGCTCACCCTCGGTCTGCTCACCGGCCTGTTCGCGCTCACCACCACGATGGCCCAGATCGAGCGGGGCGCCAACCGCATCTACGGCGTCGAACGGGACCGCCCGGCGCTGCGCAAGTACCTCCGGGCCGCCGTGCTGGCCGTCACCGCCGGCCTGCCCGCGCTCGCCGGCTTCCTGATCCTGGTCGGCGGCGGCGCGATGGGCGACTCGGTCCGCGAACACTACGAGTGGGGCGAACTCGCCAACGGCATCTGGGACGTGATCCGCTTCCCGCTGAGCCTCGGGCTGACCGTCGTCGCCGTCGCCGTGCTGTTCCGACACGCGCCGCGCCGCAACCAGCCCGGCCTGTCCTGGCTGCTGTTCGGCGCCGGCATCGCCACGGCGCTGTGGTGGCTGGCCAGCCTGCTGCTCGCCGCGTACGTGCGGTTCAGCGACGGTTTCGGGCAGACCTACGGCGCCCTGACCGGCATGATGGCGCTGCTGCTCTGGGCCAACCTGACCGGGATGGCGCTCTTCGGCGGGCTGTCCTTCGCCGCCCAACTGGAGGCGCTGCGCATCGGTGCGCGGGAGCCCGCCCAACCGGATCTGTGGGAGCCCGACCCGGACCGCGCCGAGCTGTACGACACCGGGGACATGTCGGCGCTCTAGCGGCACCGGCGTGTACGACGGACGCGGATCGGGTAAAGCGCCTCGCCAGAGTCGACAAGGGAGGTGCGGGGTGACCGCGGTCAAAGAGGTGGCGCACCGTCCGATCGGTCATTTCGCCGAACGGAGCATTGCCGGTCTGGTGGCCGTCACCGGTGCCGGGGTGGCCTTCGGGCTGCTGTTGTTGCTCGTCCGGGTGCGGTGGAGCCCGTTGCAGGATGTCGACCACGGGCTCGCCGAGTGGTTCAACGGGCTCGTCGCCCCGCACCACGCGCTGGTCACAGTGCTCCAGGCGGTCACGGACCTGGGCGGCCGGCCGATCCTCATCTGGCTGGTCACGATCGCCGTGGTCGGGCTGCTGATCCGGCGGCAGCCCCGACTCGCCGTCTACCTGATCATCACGGGGGTCGGTGGCCTGATCCTCGACCCGTCACTGAAGACGCTTGTCGGCCGGCTCCGCCCGGTCGTGGACGTGCCGATCGCCAGCGCGCCCGGCAACAGCTTCCCGAGCGGGCACGCGCTCGGCTCGTTCGTCGCGTACGGAGCGCTGCTGCTGGTGTTCCTGCCGGCGATGGCGCCCCGCTGGCGCAAGCCGGCCATCGTCGGCGTCGGTGTGCTGGTGGCACTGGTCGGGCTGACCCGGATCGCGCTGGGCGTGCACTTCGTCTCCGACGTGCTGGCCGCCTGGCTGCTCGGGGCCGCCTGGCTGGGCGTCACCGCGTACGCCTTCCGGCTGTGGCGGCGGGAGCGGGGGCGGCCGGTGCCGCCGCTGACCGAGGGCCTGGAGCCGGAGGCGGGGCACGACATCGCCCCCGCCCCGGCCGAGGAACACGTGCTGGCCCATCCCCGCTCGGCGGTGGCCGAGCTGCTGGTCGGCTGGGTGATCGTGTTCGGGGCGCTGTACGGCTTCGGCACGTACGTCAGCTACCACGCCAAGGGCACCTTCTTCGACACGCTCGACACGAGGGTGCCGCAGTGGTTCGCCGAGCGGCACACCGAGGTGCTGACCGACGTGAGCTGGTGGTGGAGCAAGTTCGGTGACACCCACGCCATCCTGCTGATCTCGCTGGTGTTCTGCCCGCTGGTGCTGGCGGTGTGGCGGCGCTGGCGCCCGGTGCTCTTCGTGGCGCTGGCGATGGTGGGGGAGTTGACCCTCTTCCTCGCGTCGGCCCGCGCGATCGACAGGCCGCGTCCGCCGGTGGAGAACCTGGACGGGCAGATGCCCACCTCGTCGTTCCCGTCCGGGCACATCGCGGCCACGATCTGCGTCTGGCTGGCGATCACCCTCGTCGTCTTCCCGCGTACCGACCGGTGGTGGCGTTGGATCTTCGTGGGGCTGGCAGTGCTCATGCCGGTCGGGGTGGCCACCTCCCGGATGTATCGGGGGATGCACCACCCGACCGACTTCATGGGCGCGATCCTGCTCTCCGCGCTCTGGATCGGCTTGCTCTACCTGGTGATCCGCCCCAACGAGGACCTGAGGGAAGGCAACCGACCGGCCATCGAGTCGGAGGACGTGGACAGCCTCGACGACGAGCTGGCGCGGGCCGGCCGAGCCGACTAGGCGTCGCCGTCGTGCTGCGGGTGATGACCTGGAACATCCGCACCGGCGGCCGGGATCGCGGCGGCCTCGACCGGCTGGATCAGGTGGTCCAGCTCGTCGACGATCAGGCACCGGACGTGCTGGCCCTGCAGGAGTTGCGCGGCTTCGACCGGGACGGGCTGATGGCCGGCGTGGCGGGCCGGGTGGGGATGATTCCTCACCTGGCCCGGTCCTGCTTCGGGCAGCCGGTGGCAGTGCTGGTCCGGCCCCCGTACCGGGTCGTCGACGCGGGGTCGGTGCGCCGCCCGTTCCACCACGCCACCGCCCGCGTCGTGGTGGCCACGTCCGCCGGCCCGTTCACGGTGCTGGGGACCCACCTCTACCCGTACTCCGGGGGTCGGCGGCGGATGGAGGTCGACTGGTTGGTCGCCGCGATGCGCCGCGACCGGGGGCAGCTGACGCTGGTCACCGGTGACCTCAACTCGCTCGACCCGACCGTCGACCACACCGCCCGGCTGGCCGGCATGCCCACCCTCTACCGGCGGCGGCACCTGCGTCGCTCCGGTGACGCCGTGGACACCCGCGCTGTCGCCCGGCTGCTCGCGGCCGGCCTCGTCGACCTCTGGCCGGCGGGCAACGTCGGCGCACCGGAGGCCGCCGGCCACACCGTGCCCACCCGGCTCGGCGGGGCCGAGTTCGCCGGGATGAGGCTCGACTACCTGCTCGGCAGCCCGGCGGTGGCGCGGCGCACGCACGGCTGTCGCGTGATCCGCGACGGCGCGGCGGCCACCGCCTCCGACCACTATCCGCTGCTCGCCACGCTGGAGTTGTCTCCCGGCTGACGCCACCCGTCGGCTCGCGCTGCCGGTGCCACCCAGGGCCGTGGCGCGCATCGATTACCGTGCCACAGTGACCGACCGCCGCACCCTCCGTTCACCGCTGCCCGGTCCGCCGAACGATCACCGGGCCGCGCCGGCGAGGGCTCGCTCGGCCGCCGACTCAACGGTCTCGGGCACGGCGCGGCCGGCCGCCGTCGCGCCTCCGCTCGTCGCGGCCGTCGCGCGTGGTGTGGCGCTGGTCGTGGTGCTGCCGGTACGCCTGCTCTGGGAGCTGATCGTGGCTGCCGGCCGACTGCTGCACCGGTACCTGTTCCGCCCGACGGGCCGGTTCCTGCGCCGCTGGCTGCTGGCCCCGCTGGCCTGCGTGCTGCAGCGGCTGGTCTGGCTTCCGCTGGTCTGGTGCGTCCGGCATCTGCTGTGGCTCCCACTGCTGTGGGTCGCCCGCACGGTGATCTGGCCCGTGCTGGTCTGGTTGACCCGTCATGGGCTGCGCCCGGCCCTCGTGGTTCTGGGGCGCGTGCTGATCTGGCTGGCCAAGTACCTGGTCCTGTGGCCGCTGTACTGGGTGGGCACTGTGCTCACGCCCGTCGGTCGGCTGGTCGCCGCCGCGGTGGTCGGCGCGTGGCGGACGGCCGGACGGGTGCTGCGACTGCTTCACCGGCTACTGCTGCGCCCACTCGGGCGAGGCTTGCGCTGGCTGTGGCGGGCCACCGTCACGCCTGCGGCCCGCTGGGCCCGCCGTTCGGTGCTCGACCCGGCCCGGCTGGCTGTCCGGGAGGTGCTCGAAGGCCTGGGCCTGCGCCGTTGAGACGTGCGGGGCTCAGAGCACCAGATTCAGCAGGATGGTCAGCACCACCGACGCCACGATCGAGAAGAGGATCATCAGGAGGCAGCCGAGGCCCCCGCCGAGCGGGCGGATCTCCGTGTTGCCGAAGCGCATGACGTTCACCTGTCCGTGAGTGCGGGATGAGGGGCGAGCAGGTGCCGGATCACGTCCGCGACGGCCGTCGGGGTGGTAGTGACCACGTTGTGCGCGGCACCAGGAACGACCACCAGGGCTGCCTTCGGCACCAGCCGCGTCGCCTCGTCCCGCCACCGTTGCGGCACGACCGGGTCGCGGTCGCCGGTCACGACGACGGTCGGCGCGCTGACCCGGACGAGGTCCGCCTCGATGGCGTTGCGCACCGAGTGCGACAGCGTGGCGAGGACCCGCCAGGGCCGGGCGTTCCAGACGTCCCGCACCAGGATCGGGGCCTGCAGCGGCGCCTCGCGCAGGCTGTCCACCAGCCAACGACCGAACTGGTCCCGTCGGGACCGGGCCGCCGGGTCGCTGGTCGGCCCGGCCAGCACCAGCGCGCGTACGGCGTCGGGGTGGGTCGCGGCGACCGCGGCGGCCACCTCCGCGCCGAACGAGTGCCCCAGCAGGCAGACCGGCGGCAACTGGTACGCGGCCAGCCAGGCGGCCAGGTGGTCGGCGTGCCGGCGGACGTCGTACGCGCCCTGGGAATGTTCGCTGAGCCCGAAGCCGGGCAGGTCCGGCACGTACACCTGATGGGTGGCGGCGAGCGCGACGGCCAGCGGGGTGAGATAGCGGTGCGAGACCGCCAGGCCGTGCACGAGCACCACGGGTGGCGCCCCGGTCCCCGGGTCGGCGCTGCGGCGGGTGTGGGTGCGCAGTCCGTCGACGACCCGCCACTCGCTGGTCAGCCCGCCGGCTGCCCGGGGAGCGGCCATGGCGAGTCGCAGCTCGGCCGGCCCGAACCCGCCGACGGCGCTGCGGCCTGTCGACCCGGGCGGTCGAGGTGCCGCACCTCGGTTCACAGCTCGCGCAGCCGGGGCAGCAGTTGTTCCTGCGCCCAGTCCAGGAACATCGGCTGGCTCTCCCCACCCACCTGGATGATCGCCACGTGGGTGAAGCCGGCGTCGACGAACGTGCGGAACGCCTCGACGTGCGCGTCCACGTCCGGACCGCAGGAGATTCCCTCGGCGACGTCCTCCTCGCGGACGAACTGGGTGGCGGCGGCGAAGGAATCCGGGCCGGGCAGGTCGGCGTTGACCTTCCAACCCATTCCGAACCAGCGGAACTGGTCATGCACGATCTTGCGGCACTCCGCCTCGTCGGGGCCGTAGCAGATGGCCACCTGGCCGTAGCGGGGCTGGCCGGCGCCCCCGGCGTCGTCGTACATCTCGATGATGTGCCGGTCGGGTTCGGTGGAGATGAGGCCGTTGCCGTACTCGGCGGCCAGCGTCGCGGACTGTCGACCGGACGCGGCGATGGCCATCGGCACCGGCCGTTCCGGGCGGTCCCAGACGTAGGCGTCGGGCACGTCGAAGTGGTTGCCGGAGAAGGTCAGCGTCTCCCCGTTGAGCAACGGCCGGATGATCTGCAACGCCTCCTCGAACATCTCGTGCCGCTGCTGGACGTGCGGCCAGCCGCCGACCACGTGCTCGTTCAGGTTCTCCCCGGCGCCCAGGCCGAGGGTGAAACGGCCGTCCGAGAGCGCGCCGATGGTGCTGGCCTTCTGCGCGACCACGGCCGGGTGGTAGCGGCGGATCGGGCAGGTCACGAACGACATCAGCTCCGCGCGGGAGGTGGCGTGGGCGACCGCGCCGAGCACCGACCAGGCGTACGGGGAGTGGCCCTGGGAGTCCAGCCAGGGGTAGTAGTGGTCGGACATCACCAGTTGGTCGAAGCCAGCCGCCTCGGCGCGTACCGCATGGTCCACCAGTTGCTTGGGCCCGGCCTGCTCGCTCATCAGGGTGTAGCCGACGCTGACCATCCTGGTATCCCCTCTCGCTGACGGATCGTTCCCGAGATACCCCAGTGCACGCCGGTCAACCCTCCCGTCCGGTTCGGCTGTCCTCGTGCTTGACGGATCCCAGCCTCCTGCCTACCGTCGCTCTTAACCGGTTAAGAGCCGGGCATGGCGACACATCCTGTGGTGGGGATGACCGCCCCGTGACGGCCCGCGTCCGCGTGGGCCGTTACGGCTGTCCGGGCTGCGGGCCCGTCAACTGAACCGGTTGCGAGGACCAATCCATCGTCCTACGCTGATGCCTGCGCCGGGAGCCGCGCGCGGCTGCCGGGCTGCAGCCGCCTTCCCCTGTCACGTCCCCACCCCTGTCGGGCACCGGGGGTCCTCCCTGAGGAAGGCCATGAAGACTCGACTCTCCGCCGCCGGCGCGACACTGCTCGCGTTGCTCGTCACAGTGCTGGCGTTCGGCCAGCCGGCGCACGCCGCGGCTGGTTTCTCCGTCGCAGGCGGCAAGTTGTACGACGCCAACGGTGCCGAATTCATCATGCGCGGCGTCAACCACGCGCACACCTGGTACCCGCAGCAGACCAGTTCGTTCGCCGACGTGAAGGCGCTCGGCGCGAACACCGTGCGGGTGGTGCTGTCCAGCGGCGACCGGTGGACCCGCAACACCAACGCCGACGTCGCCAACGTCATCTCGCTCTGCAAGGCCAACCGGCTGATCTGCGTGCTGGAGGTGCACGACACCACCGGGTACGGCGAGCAGAGCGGCGCGATCACCCTCGACCGCGCCGTCGACTACTGGCTCAGCCTCGCCGACGTCCTCGCCGGCCAGGAGAGGTACGTCATCGTCAACATCGGCAACGAGCCATACGGCAACCAGAACTACGCCTCGTGGGCCACCGACAGCGCCAATGCCATCAAGCGCCTGCGGGCCGGCGGACTGACCCACACGATCATGGTGGACGCGCCGAACTGGGGGCAGGACTGGTCGTTCACCATGCGCGACAACGCCGCGTCGGTCTTCGCCGCGGACCCGGCCCGCAACACCGTGTTCTCCATCCACATGTACGGGGTGTTCGACACCGCCGCGGAGATCAGCGACTATCTGGGCCGGTTCCGCGCTGCCGGGCTACCCATCGTGGTCGGTGAGTTCGGCTTCAACCACTCCGACGGCAACCCGGACGAGGACGCCATCCTCGCGTACAGCCAGGCCAACGGGATCGGCTGGCTGGGCTGGTCGTGGAGCGGCAACGGCGGCGGCGTCGAGTATCTCGACCTGGCCACCAACTTCAATCCGGCGAGCTTGACCGACTGGGGACAGCGCCTCTTCAACGGAGTCAACGGCATCCGGCAGACCGCCCGCGAGGCCAGCGTCTTCGGCGGCACCCCACCGCCGACCACGCCACCCCCGACGACGCCCCCGCCGACGACCCCGCCGCCGACCACGCCGCCACCGACGACGCCTCCGCCGAACGGTGGCTGCACGGCGACGTACACGGTGACCAACCAGTGGCAGGGTGGCTTCCAGGGTGAGGTACGGGTGACCGCCGGCGCGAGGGCGATCACCGGCTGGACCGCCGGGTGGACCTTCGCCAACGGCCAGCGCGTCACCCAGTCCTGGAATGTGGCCCTCACCAGCAGCGGAACCACGGTGACCGCCCGCAACACGGACTACAACGGACGGCTGGCCGCCGGCGCCAGCGCCAGCTTCGGCTTCCTCGGCAGTTGGACCGGCACCAACAGCCCGCCGGTGGTGAGCTGCACGGCGAGCTGACCGTCGGACCGGTGGCCGGGTCCGCGCCAGACCCGGCCACCGGAGACCGTAGTGCTCAGTGCTCCCCGGCCAGGTTCACGATGACCACCCCGGCGATGATCAGTGCGATGCCGGTGAGCTTGGCGAGCCCCACCGACTCACCCAGGAACACCGCCCCGATCGCCACGATGGCCGCGGTGCCCAGACCCGACCAGAGCGCGTACGCCACCCCCACGGGGATCTCCTTGACGGCCTGGGCCAGCAGGAGGAACGCCAGCGCGTAGCCGCCGAGACACGCCACCGTCGGCCAGAGCCGACTGAAGCCGGCGGTGCTCTTGATCAGGCTGGTAGCCACCACCTCGGCGAGGATGGCGATCCCCAGCAGCACGTACGCCATGCGTCCCCTCGGTCCTTCGTGGTCGATGAAGCCCGTCGCCACACAGGCTAGTGCCGGCGCTGCCCCCGCCCGGCCGGCCCGCCCACGTCCGATCGACGTCGAGTCGACCCGTCGCGCGGCGTCCCTGCGGCCCGTGAAGTGGCGTCCGTACGACCTCGGCATCTGTCACAGAACGCCTTTGGAGCTGATGTCACAAACGAATCGGTCGTGGCGACGGATCAGCCTTCGCCAACGACGCAGATCCCCATCGACGAATCAGACTTCGTCATCGGATTGGCCCCGCGCCCCGCGCCCCGCGCCCCGCGCTCCGCGCCC
>NZ_JAKKFE010000008.1:0-66524 GCF_022230935.1 Micromonospora hortensis | reverse complement strand
ACGCAAACCTCTTGATCAACGTGGGGGGTCGGTGGGGTCGGGGGCGGGGGTTTGGTCTTCGCCGGCCAGGGCGGAACGGAGGCGTTCCTTCTCGGTGCGGCGGCGCTCGGCTGCTTCGGCGATCTCCCCGGCCATCTCGTCCCGCCAACCGCGCAGCAGGAAGAAGGAGAGCGCGGCGGAGAACACCAGCGCCAGCATCAGCTTCAGGAACACGTTCATGTCGACCAGCCAGAGGCCCGCCAGCACGGCGACGAACAGCCCGATCCGGCCCAGCGTGTACTTGAGCGCGGCGCTCACCCGCACCACTCCGTTCTCTCCGTCGCCCGCCACTGACGGCGGAAGGGTCGAGCCGCCCGACGGGCGGTCGTGGTCAGCCGGTCCGGCGCGCCAGCCAGCGGACACCCGGGAACCAGAGGGCCGCGTACGCCACAGTGAACGCCCCCGCCGCCAACGCGCCGGAGAGCAGCGGCGGCAACCCCGCGCCCAGACCGGCGATCAGCAGCCCGGCGAACACCCCGACGGCAGCGGCGACCACCGCCGCCACCACCCGGGCCGCGCCGAACTCCCAGGCCCGGAAGTCGTCCCAGAACAGCCAGGCCGGCAGGATCACCGCCAGCCAACCGTTCGTGTGCCCGAAGTCGCCGGCGCCGATCGAGGCGAACGCCCAGTCGAACAGCACCAACGCGAGCGCGCCGATGACCAGGCCGGCCAGGCACACCCCGAGCAGATCGCCCAGGGTACGGATGCGGCCCTCGGCGTCCCGGCGGGGAAAGCCGCCCTGCTGCTCAGGTCCTCGTTGCTCGGTCATCGACTGCGAGGGTACGTGGTGGCTCAGGCCCAGACCTGCTGCGGCTCGGCGCGCCGCTGCGCCAGCGACGGGGCCTTGTCGTACTCCCGGACCACGTTGTAGCGGGTGTCCCGCTCGACGGGCTGGAAGCCGGCGTCCCAGATCAGGTGCAGCAGGTCGTCCCGGTGCATGGTGTTCGGGGTGCCGTACGAGTCGGCGTCGTGGGTGATCTTGTATTCGACGACGGAGCCGTCCAGGTCGTCCACGCCGAAGTTCAGCGAGAGCTGAGCCACCGACAGCCCGTGCATCACCCAGAAGTTCTTCAGGTGCGGCACGTTGTCGAAGAGCAGCCGGGAGACGGCGAACGTCTTCAGCGACTCGGCCGGCGAGGCCATCGTCGTGCGCGCCTGGATCCGGTTACGGATCTTGCCGTCCGCCGAGTCGACGAAGTCGTGCTGGTAGCGCAGCGGGATGAAGACCGCGAAGCCGCCGGTCTCGTCCTGCAACTCGCGCAGCCGCAGCACGTGGTCGACGCGGTGCCGGGGCTCCTCGATGTGGCCGTACAGCATCGTCGCCGGGGTCTTCATGCCCTTGCTGTGCGCCAGGGCGTGGATGCGCGACCAGTCTTCCCAGTGGCAGGCGTGGTCGACGATGTGCTGCCGGACCTCCCAGTCGAAGATCTCCGCGCCGCCACCGGTCAGCGACTCCAGACCGGCGTCCATCAGCTCGTCGAGGATCTCGTCGGCGCTCAGACCGCTGATCTTCTCGAACCACTGCACCTCGGTCGCCGTGAAGCACTTGAGCTTGACGTTCGGCAGCGCCGCCTTCAGCTCGCGCAGCACCTTCGGGTAGTAACGCCAGGGCAGCGTGGGGTGCAGGCCGTTGACGATGTGCAACTCGGTGAGCTGCTCGTCCTCCATCTCCTTGGCCTTGCGGACCGCCTCGTCGATACGCATCGTGTACGCGTCCTTCTCGCCCGGCTTGCGCTGGAACGAGCAGTACGCACAGGACGCCGAACAGACGTTCGTCAGGTTGAGGTGCCGGTTGACGTTGAACATCACCCGCTCGCCGTTCAGCTCGGTGCGCTTGTGGTGCGCCAGCCGCCCCAGCCAGGTCAGGTCGTCGCTCTCGTAGAGGGCGACCCCGTCCTCCCGGGTCAGCCGCTCACCGGCGTACACCTTCGCTTCGAGCTCACGCTTGAGTCCGGCGTCCATGGCACGTCCCTTCCACCTGCGGTCCGGATCGAGCGTACGTCGCGGCGCCGACGGACCCGGCGGCACGGTCGCCGGCAGCGACCCACTTCACCAGACTCTCAGCCTCCCGTAACCCGACAACGCATCGACATGAGTGGCGCGGTGCGGTAGTAACAAGGTGGGGCGGAACACACACACTGGTACCGTCCCGGCGGTCGCGCCCACCGAGCGCGGCGACGAGCGGTTGGACGGGGAGCGGCATGGTCTACAGCGGGCGCGGGCGACGGCAGCGACGACGGAGCCCGGTGATCTCGCCGGTCCTGCGTCCGAAGCTCTGGGCCGCCCTGCTCGGCGCGATCGCCGCGGCCGTGCTGGCCACCCCCGCGTACGCGGAGCCCGGCGTGCCGACCACAGTGCCGGACACCGGTTCGCGCCCGGCGGTCACCGGCTCGCTCCAGCTGCCCGGCGGCGCGCCGGTCGCTGGCGTACCCGCCCCTCCGGTGGTCAACATCGGCAACGGTCCGCTGGCCACCGCGATCTCCGCCGGTGAGGTTCAGGTCGGCGCGCTCGGCGAGGATTTGCTGGTGAAGCGGCAGAAACGCGTCGATGCGCAGGCGCAGCTCGACGCCGCCGGCAAGGCGCTGGCGACCGCACAGGACGCCCTGCTCCGGGCCCAGCAGACGGCCGACACCGCCGCCGCCGAGGCAGTCAAGGCCGCCGCCGCGCTGCCGCCGGGCGACTTCGCCCAGGACATCCGTGGGCTCAGCCGCCTCCAGGCGATCACCCGTGGCGAGAAGGTCGACGGCGGCACCACCGGCGTGGCCGGGGAGCTGTCCCGGGCCCGCGCCGGCGAGCAGACCGCGTACCAGAAGCACAGCCAGGCCAAGGATCTGCTCGTCGCCGCCGAGGCGGAGTTCACCGCCGGTGAGACGGCGCTCCGCACCGCCGAGGCGAGCCTGCTCAAGCTGCGCCGTGACAACGCCGCCGCGCTGATCGAGATCGAACGTCAGCAGGAAGCCTCCGAGCAGCAGATCGGCGCCGGCTACGTCTCCAACCAGAGCATCAGCGGCATGGCCGCGCACCCCCGGGCGCTGGCCGCGGTCCGGTACGCGCTCGCCCAACTCGGCGATCCGTACAAGTGGTCCGAGGAGGGGCCGAACCAGTTCGACTGCTCCGGCCTGATGTGGGCGGCGTACCGGTCCCCCGGCGCCGACTACTTCGACCTGCCCCGGGTCTCCCGCGACCAGTACGCCGCCACCCGGGGCCGCACCGTCCCGCAGAGCGCGCTGCTCCCCGGCGACCTGCTCTTCTTCGCCTCGGGCAGCAGCTGGACGACGATCCACCACGTCGGCATGTACATCGGCAACGGCAAGATGGTGCAGGCGCCCACCACTGGCGACGTCGTCAAGATCTCGGTCGTCCGCTGGTCCCGGCTCTACGCCGCCACCCGGGTGATCGGCGCGGTGCCGGCACCCCCGGTCGTGACCAATCCGACCCCGCCGGTCTCGACCCCGAAGCCGAGGCCGACACCGTCGCCCACGAAGACCACCAAGCCGACGCCGACACCGTCGCCCACGAAGACCACCAAGCCGACGCCCACTCCGACGCCGACGCTGACGACCACCCCGACGCCCACCCCCACCGGCAGCACCACGCCGAAGCCGTCGAACACCCCGAGCAACACTCCGACGACCACGCCGAAGGCCAGCACGAGCGCGACGGGCAGCACCTCTCCGACGACCACGCCGAAGGCCAGCACGAGCGCGACGGGCAGCCCCAGCGCCGCGGGCAGCCCCAGCGCCACTGGCTGATCCGCCACGACCGGCTCCGGCTGTCCGCTCGGGAAGATCTGTGGCACCGTGACAACCAGGCACATCCGACTCGACGTCACGGGTCCGGGTGCGAGCATGGCGCGGAGGGCGGAAATGGCCGAGCAGAGAGATCCGGCGGAGACTGTCGACCCCGTGGTCGACCAGGCCGGCCCACCAGGGCCGGACACCGCCGACCCGGTGGCCGCCAGCGACGCCAGCCCGGCTACCAGCAGCTCGACAGGCAGCGACACCATCTCGGCGAACGCCGGCTCCGCTGACAGCGACGCCGCACCTGCTGTCAGCGGCCGGGTCGGCAGCGCCACGGCAGCGGACGCCTCGACCGAGGCCGACGACGACGCATCCGCCGGCGGCGACGAGCGGCAGAGCCCGGCCGCGGCACCGGTCCGCGCACGTGCCAGCGTCGTGACCGCCGGTGCTCTCCGCAGTGATCTGCCGGCCAGCGCTCCGGTCACCGCGACCACCTACCGTGCGACCGGCTCGGCCAGCCCGGCCGACGTGTCGTTGCCGGGGCAGCGAAGCGACTCCTCCGCGCCGGCCCGGGCCAGCGCCACGGTTCCGAGCAGCAGCCGGGGCACTGCCAGCGCCCTGGGCACCCCGGACCGCCGCGAGAGCGCGCCCGGCGTCTATCGAGCCGCGCCGGTGGGTGCCGAGCCGGCCCAGCCTCCGACGCCGTCGACTCCGGAGCCGGAGCCGGACCCCACGCCACCCGGCCCCGGGCCGACCCAGCCGTCGCCACCGGAACCGGAGCCCGCGCCGGCCCCTGGCCCGTACCCGCCCAGTCCGGTGCCGACGCCGGGTCCTCGACCCACGCCGCCACCCGGTCCGGTTCCGCCCGTTCCGGGCCCGCCCACCCCGCCGCCCTCGCCGGTGCCGCCCATCCCCGGCCCGCCGACGCCGCCCGTCCCGAGCCCGCCGCTGCCGCCACCCGGTCCGCCGGTGCCGGCACCACCGGCCCCGCCCGGCCCGATGCCGGCACCGCCGTTCCCGCCGCCACCCGCGATGATCGACACGCCCGGCGTACGAGCCAGCGCTTCGGTCTCCGCACCGCCGGCCGGGTGGCCGTCCCCCGGTGGGGCGACCCGGCCGACGTCCGGTGCCGGATGGGCCGGTGCGCCTGCCTCCGCGCCGCCGGTGGTGCCCGCACCAGCGCTGCCGAGCTGGCCACCGTCCACCGCCGGTGCCCCTTCGTCGACCGGGAACCCCGGGAACTCCCGCGTGACCGCGCCGCCGAGTGGCCCACCGGCTGGTTCCGCCGGACGGGACGCTGCCGGCACCCGTGGCGGGCGGCACGACAGCCGCACCGATCTGGCCGGCACCGTCTACGGCAACGGCGAGGGGGCCGGCTTCACCACTGTCGCGATACCCGCCAACGCGGTGGAGACCTCCGGCTCGCTGACCGGGCACATCCTGGCCCAGGGCTGGTCCGACACGCCGGCCGAGCGGTCCAGCAACGCCCGGGTGATGATCGTCCTGGCCGCCGCTCTGGGGCTGCTGGTCGCGATCAGTGTCATGGTCGTCCTGCTGGCCGGCGACGCCCTGGACGGTCTGGTGGGCAGCGTGCTCAAGGGGTGAGCCAGCGAGGGCCAGCGATGGTGAGTCCGCCCACTACGGTCGGTCAACCGGCTGGCGGCTTCGCCAGACCGCCGTACACTGGCTGAGATCACTGACCCGGCGCGCGTGGTGTGCGCCCCTGGGCGATCTTGCGGGCGATCCGGCGGTACAGCCGCGGCAGGCCATCGCGAAGATGCGCCCCGCTCGAAAGGTTTTTGTTGACCACCTCTGCTGACCCCAGCACCGTTACGTCCGTTTTCAACTCAGTCCCGGCGGCCGACGCCGCCCGGGAGCAGCTCGACGTCGCCCCGAGCGAAGCCGGCACCCCGCCGGTAGCGACCGCGCAGGCCGAGCCGACCGAGACCGCCGAGCCGATGAGCTTCGCCGCTCTCGGCCTGCCCGAGCCGCTGGTCCGCGCGCTGGCGCAGCAGGGCATCACCAGCCCGTTCGAGATCCAGCGGGCCACCGTTCCGGACGCGCTCGCCGGCCGCGACGTGCTGGGCCGCGGGCAGACCGGCTCGGGCAAGACGCTCGCGTTCGGGCTGCCGATGATCGCCCGGCTGGCCACCCGCAACCGGGCCCGGCCGATGCGTCCGCGCGCCCTGGTCCTGGTGCCTACTCGCGAGCTGGCCATGCAGGTCAACGACGCTCTGGTGCCGCTGGGCAAGTCCGTCGGCATCTTCCTCAAGACCGCCGTCGGCGGCGTTCCGTACGACCGTCAGATCGACGCGCTGCGCCGCGGCGTGGAGATCATCGTGGCCACCCCGGGCCGGCTCGGCGACCTCATCGAGCGGGGCATCTGCCAGCTCGACGACGTCGAGGTCACGGTGCTCGACGAGGCCGACCAGATGGCCGACATGGGCTTCCTGCCCGAGGTGACCGATCTGCTGGCGAAGACGCCCGCGAACGGTCAGCGGCTGCTCTTCTCGGCCACCCTGGACGGTGACGTCGACGCGTTGGTCAGGCGGTTCATGACCGACCCGGTCACCCACTCCACGGCGCCGTCCACCGCTTCGGTGTCCACCATGGACCACCACATGCTGTTGATCCCGCCGCACGAGAAGTTCCCGGTGGCGGCCTCGATCGCCGCCCGGGACGGGCGGACCATGGTCTTCGCCCGTACCCAGCTCGGGGTGGACCGGCTGGTCGAGCAGCTCGCGGCCGTCGGCGTACGCGCCGGTGGGCTGCACGGCGGCAAGACCCAGCGGATGCGCACCAAGACGCTCGCCGAGTTCCGTGAGGGCCGGATGAACGTGCTGGTCGCCACGGACGTGGCGGCGCGAGGCATCCACGTCGACGGAGTCACCCTGGTGCTGCACGTCGACCCGCCGAAGGACCCCAAGGACTACCTGCACCGCGCGGGGCGTACCGCCCGGGCCGGCGAGTCGGGCGCTGTCGCCACGTTGGTGCTGCCCAAGCAGCGCCGCACCACCCTGGCGATGATGGAGAAGGCCGGCGTCGCGCCGGCCGAGACCCGGGTCCGGGTCGGGGACGCGGCGTTGGCCGAGCTGGTCGGCGCCCGCGAGCCCAGCGGCGTCCCGGTTCGCGTCGAGGCGGAGCCTCGGGGCTACGGCGACCGCTCCGGCGGGCCGCGCCGGTACGACGACCGCTCCGGCGGCCCGCGTCGGTTCGGTGACCGCACGGGAGGCGAGCGCCGCTACGGCGACCGTCCGCAGGGCGACCGGCGCTTCGGCGACCGGCCCACCGGCGAGCGCCGCTTCGGCGACCGCCCGCAGGGTGACCGGAGCTACAGCGACCGCCCGCAGGGTGACCGGGGCTACAGCGACCGCCCGCAGGGTGACCGGGGCTACAGCGACCGCCCGCAGGGCGAGCGCCGCTACGGCGACCGGCCCACCGGCGAGCGCCGCTTCGGCGACCGCCCGCAGGGCGACCGGAGCTACAGCGACCGCCCGCAGGGTGAGCGGCGCTTCGGCGACCGGCCGCAGGGCGAGCGGCAACACAGCGACCGCCCGCAGGGCGACCGCAGCTACGGCGACCGGCCGCAGGGCGAGCGGCGTTACGCCGATCGGGACACCCGGGGGCACGGCGACCGTCCGCAGGGCGAGCGTCGGTTCGGCGACCGTCCGCAGTTCGGTGACCGCGACGGTCGGGGCGACCGGCCGCAGGGTGAGCGGCGCTTCGGCGACCGGCCGCAGGGTGAGCGGCGCTTCGGCGACCGGGACGCTCGGGGTGGGTTCCGCCCGGAGAGCCGGGTCCGGGATGACCGGCCCCGCGACGACCGGCCCCGCGAGGACCGCCCGCGTGACGATCGGCGCGGGTTCGGCGGGCGACCGGCAGCGCGTACCCACTGATTGATCCACCGAACGCCGTCGTGAAGCCCAGGCTTCGCGGCGGCGTTCGCGCATGCCCTGCCGATACCGAGCAGGTCGCGTAACGTCCGGCTCATGCCGACCATGCCGAAGTCAATCTTCTGGTCCCGGACGGACACCGCCGGCAGCGAGCAGGTTCTGCTCGACGACGGCCACGGGTTGGCGGCCCGGGGCACTCTGCTCGCCGTGGACCCGATCCCGTGGACCGCCCGCTACCAGCTGACCACCACGCCGGACTGGGCCACCACCCGCGTCGAGGTCGAGGCAGAGGGTCTCGGCTGGCTGCGCCGGGTGACCCTGGAGCGGGCCGCGGGCCGCTGGAGGGTGACCACCGCCGAGCAGGGCGACCTGGACGCGGCCCTGGTCGCGGCCGGTCATCGCCGGGCCGGTCTGCCGGGTACGGACGACCCGGACCGGCTGGCCGACGCGCTCGACGTCGACCTGAGCGGTTCGCCGCTGTTCAACACCCTGCCGGTCCACCGGCTTCGAATGGCGGCCGAGCCGGCCGACGTGGCGCACCGGATCACCGTTGCCTGGGTGCTGCTGCCCGGCTTGGAGGTGGTGCCGGCCGAGCAGATCTACACCGGGCTCGGGCCGGGTCGGGTGCGCTTCGCCAGCGGCACCTTCACTGCCGACATCGATCTGGACGACAGCGGCTACGTGGTGCGCTACCCCGGGCTGGCCGAACGGATCGATCCGCGCTGATCACCGGACCGGCGGCAGGCCCCGCCGATCGGCCTCAGGCGGGCCAGGCCCCGCCGACCGCTTCAGGCGGGCCAGGCCCCGCTGGCCAGGAAGCGATCGATGGTGGCCAGGTGCGGGGTCAGGTCGAGGCCCTGGGCGGCCACCCAGTCGTCGGCGTAGTACGTGTCGGCGTACCGGTCGCCCGGGTCGCAGATCAACGTCACCACCGAGCCGGTCCGACGCTCGGCGAGCATCGCGGCGATCAGGCCGAACGCGCCCCACAGGTTGGTGCCGGTGGACCCGCCCACCCGGCGGCCAAGCAGCGCCGATCCGGCGCGCATGGCGGCCAGCGACGCCGCGTCCGGCACCTGGACCATCCGGTCCACCACCGAGGGCAGGAACGACGCCTCGACTGTGGGCCGGCCGATCCCCTCGATGCGGGAGCCCTTGCCGGTGCGTACCGACCAGTCGGCGGCCAGCCAGGCCGGATAGAACGCCGAGTTCTCCGGGTCGACCACGCAGAGCTTGGTGGCAAGCCTGCGATACCGGGCGTAGCGGCCGATGGTCGCGCTGGTGCCCCCGGTGCCGGCGCCCACCACGACCCAGGCGGGGATCGGGTGCCGCTCCAACTCCAACTGCGCGTAGATCGACTCGGCGATGTTGTTGTTGCCCCGCCAGTCGGTCGCCCGCTCGGCGTAGGTGAACTGGTCCATGAAGTGCCCGCCGGAGTCCTCGGCGAGCCACCGGGCCTCGACCACCACGCTCGCCGGGTCGTCCACCAGATGGCACCGGCCGCCCTGGAACTCGATCTGCGAGATCTTCTCGGGCGAGGTGGAGGCGGGCATCACCGCGATGAACGGCAGGCCCAGCATCCGGGCGAAGTACGCCTCGGAGACCGCCGTGGAACCCGACGACGCCTCGACGATCGTGGTGCGCGGCCCGATCCAGCCGTTGCAGAGCCCGTAGAGGAACAGTGAGCGGGCCAGCCGGTGCTTCAGCGAACCGGTGGGGTGTGACGACTCGTCCTTGAGGTAGAGGTCGATCCCCCATTCCCGAGGCAGCGGGAACGGCAGCAGGTGGGTGTCGGCGGACCGGTTCGCGTCTGCCTCGACGGCGGCGATCGCCTCGGTCACCCAGGTTCGGCTGGATTCGTCGCACCGGTCGAGATGAGTCACGCTCGGAAACCTAGCAAGCGGGCCAGCGGTGGTCAGCGTGGGTCCGGCGGCTTTGACCTGCGGCGTTGGCGGCGCTGACCGGCGCGGCCGGCGGCCCGGACCAGCGGGGTGAGCGCGACGGCCAGCCTGGGCAGTGCGTCCAACAGGCGCACCTGGGCTCCCCGCCAGCGGGGCAGGCTGACCACCGGACGTGGCCGGCGGGCCAGCCGGACCGCCCGCGCCGCCACCTGCTGCGCGGTCAGCATCGATCCGGTGAACGAGGCCACCGCACCCGGGTCGTCCAGCCGGTCATGCAGCATCGGGGTCCAGATGCCGTCCGGGCAGAGGCAGGAGACGTGCACCCCCCGGTACCCGGCCATCCGCAGGTCGGACAGGGTGCCGAGGCTGAACGCCAGCAGGGCGTGCTTGCTGGCCGCGTACACCGTCTCGCCGGGCGCGGCGACGAGCCCGGCCAACGAGACGACGTTGAGCACGTGGCCGTGGCCCTGCCCCCGCATCACGCTCAGCGCGGCGAGGGTGCCGTTCATGGCGCCGTGGGTGTTCACGTCGAGCACCCGACGGCGGGTCGCGGCGTCGTGATCCCACGACGCCCCGGTGACCAGGATGCCGGCGTTGTTGACCCAAAGGGCGAGGTCACCCCGGTCCGCCGCGTTCGCGGCGATGGCGGCGCAGGCGGCCTCGTCCCGGACGTCCAGGGCGGCCGACCAGCCGCCGAGCGGCGCCGCGGCAGTCTGCACCGCCACCGGGTCGAGGTCGGTGAGCAGCACCGACCAACCGTCGGTGTGCAGCGCGGCGGCGATGGCGCGGCCCAGGCCGCCGGCAGCGCCGGTCACCACGGCCACGGGACGCGCCGGCGGGGTCATCGGCGCACGCTACCGCCGGCCGCCCCGGCGACACCAGGGGTACGCGGCGGTCAGGCCGCGGGTGGGCCGACCGGCTGGGGGCGGTTCTCCCACTTGGTGGAGAGCGCGATGGCGGTACGGGTGGAGGCCACCCCCGGCGTCCGGTTCAACCGCACGATCAACTGCTCCAGCTCGGCGATCGTGCCGACCCGCGCCTTGAGCAGGAACGACTCCACGCCGGCCATGAAGTAGCAGGACTCGATCTCGGGCAGCACCCGCAGTGACTCGAGCATGTCGTCGGTGTCGGCACCGGAGTCCTCGACGATGCCGATCAGCGCGGTGACACCCAGCCCGATCGACTCCGGGGCCACGTCCGCGCGGTAGCCCCGCACCACGCCGCTGCTCTCCAGCTTGCCGACCCGCTCGTGCACGGCCGGGGCCGAGAGGCCCACCTGTCGGGCCAACTCGGCGTACGAGAGGCGGGCGTTGCCGCGCAGCAGGTCGACGAGGCTCAGGTCGATGGCATCCACAGAGAGTGACCTTAACCGCTGACGCGTTACGTGCGGCCTTCGGCACCCGTTGGACTGAGCGGTGAGTCACTGTTCATAAACCGCCGGTCAGGGCAGAGGTAGCACCAGTAACATTACTAACTCCCCACTCAGTGCATTTTTCGCGTTTGGGCGGACAGGCCATGTCCCTGGTGCTGTAATTGCCATACGTCCCTCATGACGGCTCTGGGCTACGCACCAGCCGGGGGCAGTGTGTTCAGCCGGGGGCTTCGTCGACGCGAGGAGGGGGCTGTGGACACTGGAGATCGCCTGCTGACACCGGGTGAGGTCGCCGCGCTGTTTCGGGTAGACCCGAAAACTGTGACGAGATGGGCGGCGGCCGGCCGGATAGGAAGCATCCGGACTCCAGGCGGGCATCGCCGGTTTCGGGAATCCGAGGTGCGAGCCCTGCTTGAGGGGGAGGGCATGCTGGACGAGGTGGATGAGGTCGGTAAGCCACGCAATGTGGGGCCGGCGGCATCCACGGGGCCGGGTCCGGCCAACGCCGGCATGTACTGAACTGGTGCGGACAACGCCACGCGGACCGGACACCAGTCCGGTCCGCGTCCCGCTTCGGCCAACCGCCGGGCGGCAGCACCGCTCGTGCTGAGCAGCGGCAACGATGCCAGCGCGCGAGCGGACGGCCCAGCGCGAGCGGGACGGCGTCGCTTCGGGCCGCGCCGGCTCAGTTGCGGGCTGCGCCGAGCTGGCCGGACCACCGCCGGAACAGGGTGTGCTTGACGCCGAGCGCGTCCAGCACCTTGCCGGCCACGAAGTCGACCAACTGCTGCGCGCTGGCCGCCGCCCCGGCGCCGTAGAAGCCGGGGCTGGCCGGCAGCACCACAGCGCCCGCGTCGTGCAGGGCGATGAGGTGCTCCAGGTGGCTGCGGGTCACCGGTGTCTCCCGGGGGACCAGCACCACGGGACGGCGTTCCTTGAGGTTGACCTCTGCGGCGCGCTGCAACAGGTCCTTGGAGAGCCCGATCGCGATGCCCGCGCAGGCGGCCGTGCTGGCCGGGACCACCGCCATTCCGCGTACCCGGTAGGAGCCGCTGCTCGGCCCTGCGGCCAGGTCGCCGGCCGGCCAGTGCCGCACATCCGCAGTGGTCAGGTCCCGATCCAGCCAGGCGGCGAGGTCCTCGGCCCAGTGCCCGTCACGGAAGGATCGGCCGGTCTCGTCGAGCACAGTGAGTCGTGCCGCCCGGGACACGATCAGGTCCACCGGCTCGCCCGCGTCGAGCAGCCCGCCGATGACGGCCGCCGCGTACGGCGTCCCGGAGGCACCGGAGACCCCGACCACCCATGGTTCCCGCATGCCCCCAGCCTGCCTGGTCCGGCTGACCCGCTGGTGGGCACCCCCGGGGTTGGTCCGGTCCGACATGTCGGACGGGGTACCTGTCCACCCCACCGACCTGGCATGCTGCCGCTGGCGATTCGCACCGGAACCATCTCGAAGAGGAGGCATCGGTGACGACCGGCGAGATCCTCCGGACGCTGCGTGCCGAATGTCCGATCCCGCCCCGACTTCCACCACCACACACCGATCGTGTGCAGGACTGGCTGCTCGGTCTGCTGCCCGAGCTTGGCCTTCCACTGGACGACGTCGCGCTGCGCCGGCTGTCCCGGGGCGCCTTCGCCCGGTACGCCGCGCGGCTCTACCCGGCGGCGACCGAAGCCGACCTGCGGATGTTGGCCGCGCTGTTCACCTGGTTCTTCCTTGTCGACGACGCCTGCGACGGGCCGAATCGGTTGACGCCGGAGCAGATCCGGGCGCTGCGCAACGGCACCCTGGCGCTGCTGCACGGCGGCACCCGGCTGCGGCAGGCAGGGCTGACCGGCCCGCTGCGGCGACTGCTGGTGCTGGCCTGGCGGGAGCCGCGCCGCCGGATGCCGGCACGGTGGCGGCAGCGTTTCGCCGACGCGGTGGCCCGACACCTCGACGGCACCTGGCAGGAGGCCGTCACCAAGGAGGCCGGCCGCCGTCCCGGCGTGGACGAATACGTCGAGCTACGTCGGTCGACGTCGGCAGCGGAGGTGTCGTATCCGCTCGTGGAGTTCGTCAGCGGCCGGCCACTGCCCGACCCGGTCTACCACCACCCGCTGCTGCGTCAGATCGCCCGCACCGGCAACGACCTGCTCTCCTGGTACAACGACCTGGCCTCGTTGGAACGGGACCGGGTGACCGCCGGCGGGCACAACCTGGTCCTCGCCATCGAGACCGAACTGGGCGTTCCGGAGGCGGAGGCGGCCGAGCGGGCGGCCGAGCGCTGGCGGGAGGCGATGCGGCGCTTCGTCGCGTTGCGTGCCACGGTGCCGTCGTTCGGGCCGGCGTTGGACGAGACGGTCGCCGACCATCTCGACGGGATCGCGAACGCCGTGCGCGGGACCATCGACTGGACCTTCGAGAGCGCCCGCTACCCGGTCAGCACCACCCCGCCAGCCCCGGGGCCGTAGGCCGAGCCGGGTCACCCAGCCTCAGGGCCGTAGACCGAGCCGGATCACCAGGTCCAGCAGGGCGAAGAGGAACAGCGCGATGCCGACGAACCCGTTCGCGGTGAAGAACGCCCGGTTGACCTTGCTGAGGTCGGTCGGGGTGACCACCACGTGCTGGTAGGCGAACGCCACAGCTGTCAGTGCCAGCCCGATCCACCAGAGCCAACCGAGACCGATCAGCGCACCGAACCAGATGAACAGGGCGAAGGTCACCACGTGCGCGACAGTGGAGGCGTGCAGCGCGAAGCGCCGACCGTACCGGGCCGGAACGCTGTGCACGCCGATCTCCCGGTCGATCTCGGAGTCCTGGCAGGCGTAGATCAGGTCGAAGCCGCCGATCCACAGCCCCACTGCCGCGCCGAGCAGCCAGGCCGGCCCGGAGCCGTCCAGGGTGCCGGTGACCGCCAGCCAGGCGCCGACCGGGCCGACCGCCTGGGCGATCCCGAGGATGGCGTGCGGCCAGTTGGTGAACCGCTTGGCGTAGGGGTAGACGACGAGTGGCACCACGGCGAGCGGCGCGAGCACCAGGCAGAGCGGGTTGAGCAGGGCGGCGGCGACGAGGAAGACCACGAGTGCGACGGCCGCACCGGTCCAGGCCGTCCGCACGCTCACCGCTCCGGTGACCAGTTCCCGACCAGCGGTACGTGGGTTCCGCGCGTCGATCTTGCGGTCGAGGATCCGGTTGGCAGCCATCGCGAACGTCCGTGCGCCGACCATCGCCACGGTGATCAGCAGCAGGTCGAGCCATCGCACCCGCCCGCCGGCACCCTGCATCGCGGCCAGCGCGGAGAGAAACGCGAAGGGCAGCGCGAAGACGGAGTGCTCGACGGCGACGAGCTTCAGGAAGGACTTGGTCCGGCCCGGCTTCGCCGTCGGTGCGTCGATGACGGCCATCAGATTCCGTACTCCTTCCAGCGCTTGTCGACAAGGGCGGCGACTTCCGGGCTCATGCTCATTTCCTCCGGCCAACCGCGGGTGTAGCCCTCGGTGGGCAGCTTGCGGGTCGCATCGACGCCGGCCTTACCGCCCCAGAACTGCTGGTACGACGAGTGGTCGAGGTGGTCCACCGGCCCCTCGGTGAGCAGCAGGTCGCGGGCGTAGTCGACGTTGCCGAAGGCCCGGAAGGCGACCTCGTTGTAGTCGTGCACGTCGCAGTCCTCGTCGACGATCACGATCAGCTTGGTCAGCGACATCAGGTGTGCGCCCCAGATCGCGTTCATCACCTTCTGCGCGTGCTTCGGGTAGCGCTTGCGGATCGAGACGATCGCGCAGTTGTGGAAGACGCCGGCGGCCGGCAGGTCGTAGTCGACGATGTCCGGGATCATCAGCTTGAGCAGCGGCTGGAAGATCCGCTCGGTGGCCTTGCCGAGGCCGTGGTCCTCCTGCGGCGGCTTCGAGGTGACGATCGAGTGGTAGACCGGCTTGCGCTGCATGGTCATCGCCTCGATGTGCAGCACGGGGAACGGCTCGACCGGCGTGTAGAAGCCGGTGTGGTCGCCGAACGGCCCCTCGGGCAGCCGCTCACCCGGCTCCAGGTAGCCCTCCAGCACGATCTGCGCGTGCGCCGGCACCTGCAACGGCACTGTGAGGCAGTCGACCATCTCCACCCGCTCACCGCGCAGGAACCCGGCGAACAGGTACTCGTCGATGTCGCTGGGCAGCGGCGCGCTGGCCGCGTACGAGACGACCGGGTCGCAGCCGATCGCGACCGCGACCGGCAGGCGCTGCCCGAGCCGCTCGGCGACAGCGTGGTGCGCTGTCGAGTCCTTGTGGATCTGCCAGTGCATGCCCAGGGTGTTGCGGCCGTGCTGCTGGAGTCGGTACAGGCCGAGGTTGCGCTTGCCGGTCTCCGGGTGCTTGGTGTGGGTCAGCCCGTAGTTGTGGAAGATCCCGCCGTCGTCGGGCCAGACCTGCAATCCCGGCAGCCGGTTCAGGTCGACGTCCTCACCCCGGTAGACGACCTCCTGGCAGGGGGCGGTCTTCACCTTGCGCGGCGGAACCGACTTGAGCTGCATGACCTTGCCGAGGCCCTCCCGGATGCCCGACCAGCCGACCGGCAACTCCGGCTTGATCATCGCGCCGATCCGGGCGCCGACCTCGTCGAGCGAGTCGACGCCGAGGGCCATCGCCATCCGCTTCTCGGTGCCGAACAGGTTGATCGCCACCGGCATCTCGCCCCGGGTCGGACGCTCGAAGAGCAGCGCCGGGCCGCCGGCCCGCACCGTGCGGGTGACCACCTCGCTGATCTCCAGCGTCGGATCAACCGGGACGTCGATCCGGCGCAACTCCCCCGCGCGCTCCAGCGCCGCGATGAAGTCCTTGAGATCGGTATACGGGAAGCCACGAGCCGCCATGTCGCCCAGTCTCCCGCACCGGCTCCCGCACGGCCCAAGCCGGGTGCTGTGACGCTCGCGATTGCCTGCCAGCGGGCGGCGGACGGCGGGCGGCGGGCGGCGGCGTCCAGATCGACTCGGCTTTCCGGAGACCGCGGGGTCCCAGGTCGCCGGATACCGCGACTCCACGGAAGGCGAGCGGATCGCCGCCGCCTCGGGGCATGGCGGGCGGTTGAGCGGGTAGCCGGGCAGGCGGCGGAGGGGCGGGACGGCGGACGGGGGGTGGCGATGGGCGGGGAGCGGGTTCCGGCGGGATTCACCGAGCAACGGGCTCGGGTCGGCCAGATCACCATGAACTACGTCCGTGGCGGCACCGGCCCGCCACTGGTGCTGCTCCACGGGTACCCGCAGTGCTGGTACATGTGGCGGCACCTGCTGCCCGAGTTGGGGCGCTCCTTCGACGTGGTAGCGCCCGACCTGCGCGGCTTCGGCGGCAGCGACGCCCCGGACGGCGGGTACGACAAGAAGACTGTCGCCGCCGACCTGCACGGACTACTCGACCAGCTCGGCCTGGTCGGTGACCTTCGGCTGGTCGGGCACGACCTGGGGACCATGGTGGCGTACGCGTACGCCGCCGCCCACCCGCAGCGGGTGAGTCGGCTGGCGCTCACCGAGGCGCCGATCCCCGACGAGAGCATCTACACGTTTCCCGCGCTCACCTCGGCCGGGCCGGGGGTGTGGAACTTCGGCTACTTCTCCCTCGGCAACGGGCTTCCGGAGGCACTGGTCGACGGGCGGGAGGCGCTCTGGGTGGACAAGTTCACCGATGCGCTGATGGTGCGCAAGGGCAGCATCGCCGCGCCCGACATCGAGGAGTTCGCCAGCCATCTGCGCGACCCGGCGCATCTGCGGGCCAGCTTCGCCTACTTTCGGGCGTTCGAGCAGGACATCGCCGACAACGCGGTGTACCGGGGCACGAAGCTGACCATGCCGGTGCTGGCCGTCGGCTCGGCGGCCAGCCTCGGCGGGCAGGTCGCCGAGCAGGTCCGCCGGTACGCCGACACGGTGCGCGGCGAGGTGATCGAGGACTGCGGGCACTGGCTGTACGAGGAGCGCCCGGACGAGATGCTCGCCCTGCTGCGCGACTTCCTTCAGGCGGATTGAGCAGCGGCTCCCGCCGCCGGGACGCGTCAGCGTTCAGGCGGCGGGAGCCGGGCGTGGATGGCCAGTGGCGCGGCCACCGAGCGGTTTCCCCGCGGGCCGAGCGAATCGAACGGCTGTTGTTCACACGTCCCGGCGACGCAGGGACAACACAGCGAAGCCCGTGAGCGCGCCGGACCATGCCACGAGCGCCGCCACCGCGCCCAGCCATCGACCGGTGTTGTTTGCCGACTCCAGGAGGGTCGTCACCGCCGCCCCGAAGCTGTGGCTGGAGATCGCCGACGGAAGCACCTCCGCCGGGACCGTCATCAGGGCGATCGTCAGCACGATCAGCAGACCGAGGATGGCGAAGATCGCACCGGCTGAGCTGCGCAGCAGACACCCGAGGCTGATGGCCGACACACTCACACCTGCTGTGGCAACCAGGGTGCCGACCAGACTCAGGACGCTGGCCCGGTCGTTGAGGGGTGTGCCCAGCGGACCCGGCGTGAGGGCGAGCCAGTTAACCACCGCGGTCACGAGAATCGTCACGCCAACCAGAGCGCTGGAGGCACCGCCGACTGCGGCCAGCTTGGCGGCCAGCACAGGTGTACGCCGGGGAGCCGCACCGAAGGCGAGCCTGATGGTGCCGTTGCCGAAGTCGCTGGCACCCGCGATCGCACCGATTGCGGCAATCAGGAAGATGGAGAGCTGCATGCCGATGAGGGTCGTGTTGATGAAGGTCGGCAGGAGCTCCGCCGCGGATTGTTGGGCATCCGGCTCGGTGAAAAACGCGACCGGGATGCTGAGCCCAGCCGTGCAGAGCGCGGTCAGGACCAGGAGAACGACGAGCGAGCGCGCCGTGACGAGCTTGATCAGTTCGCTGCGCACGAGGCCACCGAAGGTCAGTTCATGCGTCGGTGGAACATGCCTGCGCATTGGGGCATCGACCTCTGCTGCCGTGCTCATCGCCCGGCTCACCTCATCTCAATCTTGACATCGTCCATTGGCTCGGCCACCGCCCGCTCGGGCTCGCCGATGTCGCGCCCTCGGAACGTGACCGACTGCGCTGTGAGCTCCACGAATGCCTCCTCCAGTGAGGCCCGCAGGGGGACGAGTTCGTGCAGTCTGATGCGATGCTCGGCGGCCAGGTCACCCACCTCGACCGCGGTGAGTCCGTCCACGCGGAAGGCTCCCTCCGGCGCGTTCGACAGGTGTCCGCCGCTGGAGCGCACCAGTCGACCCAGTTCCTCGCCCTGAGGGGTGCGCAGGAGTACGCCCCGGGACCTGCTGCGGCCGATCAGCGCGCTGACGGTGTCGTCGGCGATCAGCCGTCCCTTACCGATGACCACCACATGGTTCGCGGTCAGTGCCATCTCGCTCATCAGGTGTGAGCTGATGAGCACCGCTCTGCCCTCGGCCGCCAGCTTCTTCACCAGGGTTCGCATCCAGAGGATGCCGTCCGGGTCCAGCCCGTTGATGGGTTCGTCGAACATGAGGCTCGACGGGTCCGCCAACAGGGCAGTGGCGACGCCGAGCCGCTGGTACATGCCCATCGAGAAGCCGCCGATTCGGCGGTTTGCCACGTCACCGAGACCCACCAGATCCAGCACCTCCCGGACCCGGGAGGTGCCGATCCCCGCGGTGGCCGCAACAGCTTGGAGATGGCGGAACGCGGTACGCCCGGGATGCCCCGACTTTGGGTCGATCAGCGCGCCCAGCGCGCCGAGCGGATTGCGGTGCTGGTTGAAGGGAGCCCCGTCGACGAGGACCGTCCCACTGTCAGGTTGAGTCAGTCCCAGGATCATCCGCATCGTCGTGGACTTCCCTGATCCGTTGGGACCCAGGAACCCGGTGACGATCCCCGGCCGCACCACGAAGGAGAGGTCGTCGACGACCGCTGTCCCGCCATACTTCTTGGTGACCCCGTTAACTTCGATCATGCCATCTTCTCTTTCCCCCGAAGCGTCGCCGCCCTGGTCGTGGCCTCGATGAACTGGTCGGTCAACGCCGGCCTGCCGACCGGCACCCACAGCCGGACGGTTCGTGAGTCGTAGATCCCGAGACACACCGCACCGATCGACACGCGGTGGGCCGCGATCTGGTGTGAGTGGACGAAGTACACGGAGTCGAGGGGAACCACGTAGCGGGTGACCCACAGGAAACCGCGTCTGAAAGTGAGCACGGCGCCGTCCGGATCGAGCCTCGCGGCCACCCAGCAGTAGTTGCTGGCAATCAGCAGGACGAGCGCCAAGACGACCATGAGGGCGCCCGCCGTGACCGGGCGCAGGTTGCTTGCCGCCACGCCGGCCACCGTCAACACCACCGCGTTGACGGCGAGGAGCCACCAGGCGACGGAGCGTCGAACCGAGTACGACTCGTCGGCGGCAGCGGCGTACGCAGGGAAATGACGCCGAATCTCGTTGCGCAGGAACGCCAGGCGGGCTGCGGGGAAGACGACGTTGGCCCCGATCCGCTCCCCGGACTGTCGGGCCACGACATTCAGCCGGGCATGGCCCGTGGCGCGCATGAGCGGATTCTGTTGAATCTTGATCCCCGCCACCTGGGAGCGGGACACCTGGCGGGACTCCGCGGACACCAGCCCACCCGACATGGCGAGCACCGATCCCCTGAGGCGAACCTCGAACGATCGGTACCGCAGCCAGGCGACTGTCGTCCCGAACCCGATCGCGACCGGCACTGCCAGCACCAGGACGGCGGCCGCCAGCACCCACAGTGTCGCCGCACTGTCTGGAAGGTCGGGAGTGGCAGCGGACCAGGGCAACAGGATCGCAAGGTTGTCGTAGAGCCCGAACAGGAAAGGGACCACCAACAGGAACTGTCCGTAGGTGACCGAGAGCATGAAGTAGTCCCGGGGGCGGATCCGATAGATCAGGTCGTTGTCGCCCGAGGGGTGACCCTCTTCCCGATCCACAGCATCCGGCCGGTGCTCGGCAGACTCGGTTGCCGAAGCGACAGCGGGATGCCGGGGACGGGAGGTCGGGCGAGCCCGGTGGGCCTCGAACAGGTCCTCGATCTCGGTGGCCACCGCCTCCGGCACCGCCTCGATGACCAGGTTGGCCTTCGACTGCGCACCGATGCCGATCAGGACCCGCGAGCAGCCCAGGGCCCGACCGACCGTCGACCGGGAGGTCTGGACGCTGGTGACTTCCGACCAGGCCAGCGAGGTGGAGCGCCGGAACACCAGCCCCGTGGCGAAGGTGACCCCGTCGGGACTCACCGAGAATCGGGTCATCCACCAGTCCACGATCAGACTGAGCACGATGACGCCACCCACCAGACCGAAGATCGCGTCTACCGGGATGCCGAGCACGGTTGGCCACTTGGCCCGTATCGAGAGCCATACGATGATCGCCGGGACGATGCCGGTCACGTGCTCGGCCGCGCGAACGGCGAACATGGCCGGGCTGTTGCGACGATTCCGGATTTCTTGCGTCATTCCGGGTGCTCACGAATCAGCTGCTCGAAGCGGTCGGCCTCGGCCCGCCCGAGCGGGCCGAGGGACCGCGATTCGACGATCGTCGCCGCCCTGACGGTGTACAGGTTGAACAGGCTCAGGATCGGACCCTGGCGTACCTCGCAGTACAGGATGCGGGAGAGCGGGTACACCTGCCGCCGCCTCCAGAAGCGACCCTGCTCGATGATGATGCACTCCGCGGTCAGGGCATACCTGTAGTACCGGTAGCGCTGCGGGATCAGCACCAGAGCGTCGAGCACGGCGAAGGCCAGCGCGGCGAGAGCGAGCAGACGGATCCACACGTCCCACTGCGGCGTGGTGAAGGACGCCCGGGACAGGGTGAAGGCAACAACGAGCAGCGCGACGACGCCGACAGCATTCTCCACCTGCCAGAAGACGACCGACCGACGGTCCAGTCGCCTCATGCGGGGGTTCGGACCGTCGGCGTCCGGCGTCGCCCTGTCAACCGCATCGGTCACCGCGGCGTCACGACTCACGTCGCACTGAACCCGAAGGCTCGCTCGCCGCGGCCTTGCTTCTCGCCTGCCGCGCCCCCGCCCATATCCAGAGCAGCGTCACCAGGCCAGCGACCACCACCACGTACGGCTTTCCTGCCGGAATTCGCCCTTGGACGATGAGCACCACGGCTGCGATCACGAACAGGCATGGAACCACCGCACCCATCCAGGCCGGCCCCCGGCGCGCCATGAGCAGGTGAAGGCCCAACACCGCCAGCACCGCCACAGTCACGCCGATAAGCGCAAGATTCTGCGACACGCGCTACCTCCTCTTTCGGCCCGAATCGGGCAGGACAAGGGACGGCGGATCCGCTGCCGCCCGGCCGGTTGTTATGTGTTGACTTCGGCTCACGAGGCATTTCTTTTCTTCAAAACGTTATCATCACCGTCGTCGAAGCGCTTATTCTGCCGCGTCTCAGCATTGGCCGGTGGTAGCGACTTCAGCTCAGCGGCGATCCGTAGCAGCTCCTGCGATATCCGCAGGGCCACGTGGCCGTTACGAGTGAGGTTGAGACCCCGGACCTCACGTTCGAACAGCTCAACTCGGCAGACCTTCTCCACCTCACGAATGTGATAGAGGACAGTCGATTTGCCATATCTGAGCTTCTTCGCGGCCTCCGAGACGCTGCCAGACGAGGCGGCGGTAACGAATGTTCTCAGCATTTCGGTATTCATGTGCTCCCCCATGTGACGTGCGGTTCACTGCCAGCGCTTCCCCCAATGACGTGCGGCCTACTGCCAGTCGGCGTCGATGCGTCCAGCTGGGTTGATCATCAGCAAAGCTGCGCTGAGCGCGATCTTGCGGCTGGGAGTTGAGCCAGCACCTCATCCCCCACTCTGGATCAAGCCGACCCCATGGCTTGTGCAGCGCTTGGGGCCGGCCAGGCACAAGGTATCAAAGGTTGAACCCCGCCAGGGCCCTTGCCATTGGCCGACGACTGTCGCTTACGGCTGCCCCGCAGCCCATGGTGATCCATCGGCACGCCGATTGCTGACTCAATGTCTGAAAGTTGCCATTCAGTGACGTCGGCCCATGCCAAGCAGTGCCCGTTAAGGGCCTTAGGTTAACTTCCGCCACGTTGCCGGGACGATGAGCGGACCTAAATACCACGGCGGCCATAACCTAGGCAACTGCCGTACGGAAACTTCGTCGTTCGTCGCTGTCTCCGAATGTGGGTGTTAGTTTTTCCTCGCCCAACCGGGGCGGAATTACAGCGGGTCGTTTCTGCAGGGTGTTCCTCTGCTTCACCTGTTCGAAACGCCACGATTATTGGAGGGTTCAGATGGGCTGGTTGACTCTGGCAGCGAAGATCATCAAGGCCGGCGCCAAGTACGGCACACGGTTCGCGAAGTGGGTGTGGGCGAACAAGACCCAGATCCTCAAGTGGTCGAACGCCGGCTACACCGTCTACGAGATCGTCCAGCTGATCGCTCGCATTCTCGGGCTGGCCTAAGCCCTTTCGGATCCCCCAGATCCTGAGCGCCTGTTGACGAAAAGGGGAGGTCGGCCATTCATCGGCCGCCTCCCCTTTTCGTATGCGTTTGTAGGGTGCAACGCTGATGCCTATCAGCAGCGTGCCTGGTCGCGTTCGGCCCGAGTTCGCCGGGGCGGCAGTCGCTCTGGATGGACACGCCCCCGGGGCGGCCCGAGCAGGGCCGCAGGTGTCCTCGGTCAGGCTGCGGGCGTCCAGGCGTGGGCGGCCAGTGGCGGGTCGAGCGGTGCCCGGGTGAGCCGGTTGGCGAAGGTGGACATGGTGTACGCGCCGACGCCGAGCACCACGTCCAGCGCGTGCCGGGGCTGGTAGCCGGCGGCCAGGAAGTCGTCCATCTCGTCGTCGGGCACTGCGCCCCGGTGGTCGAGCACGGCCAGCGTGAATCGGCGCAGCGCCTCCAGGCGCGGATCGGGCAGCACCGACCCGGCACGCAGGGCGGTGATCAGCTCGGGGGTCGCGCCCAGCCCGGTGAGCTTGCCGGTGTGCAGAGCGACGCAGAAATGGCATTCGTGACTGGTGGAGACCGTCAGGATGACCACCTCCCGGTCCAGCGGGGCGAGGTCGGTCTGCTCGAAGCCTGTGCTGGCGGTGAGGAAGCCGCTGAGCAACTGAGGCGAGTCGGCCATCAGGGCCACCGGGGTGGGCAGCCAGCCGAACCGGCCGCGTACTCCCTCGATGGACCGACGGGCGGCGGCGGGTGCGGTCTCAGCGGTGTGGGCGGTGAAGACGGACACGGTTACCTGCTTTCCGGAGCCTGGTTCGTCGGACGGTAAGATAGTCAACATGGTTGACGAAATAGTAAACGTGGTTGTCGAACATGGCAACCGCTGATCCCGTGCGTCCCGGCTTCGCGCTGCCGCTGCTGCTGCTGGCCGGCTTCCGGACACTGATCGACGACCTGCACGCCGAGCTGGCCCGGGAGGGGCATCCGGAGCTGCGACCGCTGCACGGGTTCGTGCTCCAGGCCGTCGGCGCGGACGGCACCACAGCCACCGAGCTGGGCCAGCGGCTGGGCATCTCCAAGCAGGCCGCCGGCAAGACCGTCGACCGGTTGGTGGCCGTCGGCTACCTGGAGCGGGTCGACGACCCCTCCGACGCCCGACGGCGGCTGGTCCGGGTGACCCCGCGCGGCGCGGACGGGCTGCGCCGCTCAGCCGAGATCTTCGACCGGCTGCGGGCACAGTGGACCGAGACGCTCGGCCCGGAACGGGTCACCGCGATGGAAGACGACCTCGGGACGATGGCCTCGGCCAACTGGTTCCGACTCGACGTGCCCGGCTGGTTCGGCGGCTGATCGTGGGCGCGGGCGAAACCTCCGGGCCACAGTGCGGGGTGCCCAGGTCGGGTGCGGGAGCGCCCGCGGCCAGCCGGCTGAGTGGACGGTCAGTGAGTGCGGGCCAGCTCGACGAAGGCCCGCCACGCGGCCGGGGTGAAGGTCAGCAGGTCGCCGTCGCGGTCCTTGGAATCGCGGACGTGCACCCGGCCCGGCAGGTTGTCGGCGACCTCGACGCACGCGCCGGCGTCGTTGCCACTGCGGGTGGACTTGTGCCAGCGGGCTCCGGTCAGATCCATGGCTTCACGATCTCCTCGAGCAGGTCGATCGACTGCTGCCGGGGCAGCGCGTCACTGCGCAGACTCTCCCACCTTCCGAGCAGGGTCGCCACCTCGAAGATGTCGTCCACGGCGGTGCCACCGGTCTGGTTGTCGAGGAAGCCGAGCCAACTGCCGTCGGCGGTGCGGCCCAGGATGAACGGCCCGAAGAGGCCGGCGTGCAGGCCCACACCCTGCGGCAGCACGTGCACCCTGATGTGCGGCCGGCGGGCGCACGCCACCAGGTGCCGCAACTGCTCGGCCAGCACCCCGGCGCAGCCCTCCGCGAAGCGCTGCAACGCGGCTTCGTCGATCACGGCGGTGAGCTGCGGCGGGTGCTCCCGGTCGAGGATCGTCTGCCGCTCCAGCCGGGCCGCCACCAACTCCTCCACCCGGTCGGCGGTGAGCCCGAGGTCGAGCCGGAACACCGCCCGGGCGTAGTCGGCGGTCTGCAACAGCCCGGGAATCATCGTCGCGCCGAAGCACCGCAGTTGGGTGGCGACCCGTTCGACCTCCAGCCAGGGGCGGAACCAGACCGGCTCGCCGTCGCGCCGGCCCAGCTCGCGCAGCGAGACCAGCAGGCCGCCGGTGTCGAGCACCTCGTCGGCCCGGATCAGGTACGCCTCGTTGGGTGCCGTCTGACCCAGCTCGACGGCCGACACCATGGACGGCGAGTAGTGCGCCCGTTTGCCGTACTCCTCCTGGGTCAGCCCGGCCGCGAGCCGGGACCGCCGGAGCTGCTCCCGGATAAGCGCCGCCGTGGACACCACTGTGGTCACCGCACCCCACCTTCCGCCGCGATTGTCGGGTCGTACGACCCATCTGCCGCACGGTAGCGAGCGCCTGACACTGTGTCATGCCGTGACGCGCATATCGCGGTAACCCGAGCTGCGACCCCGCCTGACCGCCCGGCTCGGCCGCCTGGAAGTCGAGTGGATCAACGACCGACACAGTCGATCGAAAACCGTCACAGGTGATCTCTAAGATCATGGATGCCGATCGGGTCGGGGTGCTGCGAACCTGGCTTCTTCCGACCGGCTCATCCCTCACCAAGGAGATCCATGAGATCTGTGCACGTTGCGCGTGGCAGGCTCTTGCGCGGCCTGACCGCGCTGGTCGTGGGCACCGCAGGGGCCGCCGTGGCGGCTGGCCCGGCCGCGGCCCAGGACGACCCCGGCTGGGTCGACGGCTGGCTGGGTGACGTCACTGTCGGCGGCCCCGGCGCTCCCGGCCGGACGGTGCCACTGACCCTGAACAGCACCGGCGCCAGCCAGCCCCGGGTGACCATCGACCTGACCGGCCTGGTCGGCGTGGCCACCGCCGGCTTCCCCGACTACTGCGTCACCCAGGGCACCTCGGTGACCTGCCCGATGCCGCCGACGGCCATCGACGAGTTCGGCACGCTCACCGGCACCGTCCCGGTGGTGTTCCGGCCCGCGCCCGGCGCTGTCGACGGCGCGACCGGCACCCTCGACTACACGGCGCTCGGCGAGCAGACCGAGGCGTACACCCAGCAGGCGACTGTCACGGTGCGGTCCGGGCCCGACCTGCTCGACACCGTCGACGAGCACCTGACCGGCATCGAGGTGGGCGACAACCTCGCCGTACCGGTGTCCGTGGTCAACGCCGGTGACCAGCCGGCGGTGGACCTGCGACTCACGCTCGGCTTCCCGGTGGGCCTGGTCCCGCCCAGCTACCGCAACTGCCGGTACGGCACCAACCAGTCGCTCGCCACAGTGGTGGTCTGCACCGTGCGGGGCACGTTCACGCCCGGCCAACGCCACGAACTGCGGGGTGGGCTCGACACCACTGTCGGCCCGGCGACGCTCGGCAGCAAGCGGATCACCCAGGCCGTACAGCCGCTGGCCAGTGCCGGGCCGCTCCCGACCGGCGTGAAGCTCAAGCGCCGCGACGCCGACCAGGCACTGCGGCTACGGCCGGTGGGCGCGGCGCTCGACGTGATCCCGGTCGAGGCGACCCGAGCCGACGGCCAGACCTACCTGCGCGGCGTGCATGGCGCCTTCGACATCGTCGCCAGGGGCGCGGCCGTCACCGGAGCCGTCGGGGACACCGTGCGGGTCACAGTGGGTCTGCGCAACAAGGGTCCGGGCGTGCCGGATGGCACCCTCTCCGGCGATGGTGTCGGGGCTTTCCAGTTCACCCCACCCACCGGGGTCACCGTGCTGGCCACGCCGCCGGGTTGCTGGCTCAGCGGTGACGAGGAAGAGCCCGAGACCGTCCCGGCAACCTGGTACTGCAACGGGTCGGGGTCGGTCTTCCCTGCCGGCAAGACGCACACGGTCGGGTTCGACCTGCGGATCGACAGCCACACCGGGGTCCCCGGCAAGGTCCAGCCGTCCCAGCGCTACCCCCGGGTGGACGACAACCCGAGCAACGACATCGCCCCGGTCACCGTGAGCTGACCGAGGCACGTAAAACGATGCGGGCCGGTCACTGACGATTCAGTGACCGGCCCGCACCGCGTCGCCAGGGTCAGTCCGGCCGCGCGCCGCGACCGCCCGAGTTGCTCCCGGATCAGCGCCGCCGTAACCCCCTCAGTCGCCCGAATAAAGCCGCGACGGATCGACGAGAACGACATCGGGACGCTGACCGGCCGCGTGCCGAAGCTCGTCGGTGAACCCCGCCGCGCTCGCGAGCAACAACCGGGCGTCCCGCACGTCCAGGCCGGGCCGCGCGGCGAGTAGGTCACGTGCCCGGCTCAGCCGATCCAACTCGGGCAGACCCAGCGTGCGACCCCACTTGACCTCTCCGATGGCGAGCAGCGGCCGAGGGCCGTCGCCGAACGGCGGCTCACCGAACGCCACCAGGTCGAGTTCCAGGCTGGTGCGGGTGGAGGGATCGGTGAGGACGGCCGCGCTGGCCTCCGCGACGACACCGCCGAATGTCTCCGGCGCGGCGAAGCGCAGGGCCCACTGCCGGACGATCTCCTCGAACGCTGGCCCCAGCACCCCGCTTGAGTACCGGCGATTGGAACGCCTCCAGACGTCCGCGCCACGCCGCTGCTCCAAGGCCGTCCAGGAGGGCCGCATGACCGCCTGATAGAAGGTGATCAGGGGTTCGGCGATGCGGTAACGGCTACGCCCGCTACGGAGCGGATCGGGCTCGCGAATGAGGAGACCGGCGTCCTCAAGGACGGTGAGCGGGTGCTGGAGGTCGGTGGCCTTCCGTCCGATGTACCCGGCGATCCCCCCTCGGGTGCCGTTGCCTTCGGCGACCGCGGACAGCACGGAATGGTAGAGCGCGGTGTCCCGCAGGTCGGGATCCTCGGCGAGCAGATAGCGAGCCTCGCGGAACAACGGGCGGGCCGGATTCAGCACGGCGCGCACGACCCAGTCGTCGAAATCGTCCGGCCCGTCGGGCACATCGTCCTGGACGTATTCCCGTCGGTAGGCCGGCGTGCCCCCGACGATGGCGAACACGCGGGCAGCGAGGGCAGGATCAACGATCCCCCAGAACGTCGCGGCGGCCCGATAGTCCAACGGTGGCACGGGCAGTTCCAGCCCCGCCCGTCCGCGCAGCGGGGCCGAACCGGCAAGCAGACCACCCATGAACGACAGTGCCGAACCGCACAGCAGCAGGCGCGTACGAGATTCGGTGCGCTCGACCCGGCCCGGCGTGAGGGCGTGCTGAATGATCGACGGGAGATCCCGACTGGATCGGGCGAGGTAGGGGAACTCGTCGATCACCACGGTGACCGGGCGGCGCTGGCCCAGTGCGAGCAGCGCGTCGACCGCACTCGACCAGTCTTCCAGGCGAAGCGGACCAGGCGCGTCGGTGTGCCGGCCGAGAGCCTCCCCGAGTCGACGCAGCGATTCTGCCGGGGTCGCCTCGGTCGCCCCGAAGTAGAAACCGTCGGTAGCGCGGGCCAACTCGTACAACAGCAGAGTCTTGCCCTGCCGGCGACGGCCGCTGACCACGCCAAGCGTCGCGCCGGGCCGGTCGTCCGCGGCGAACCGGACCAGCTCCGCCCATTCGACGTCACGGTCGAAGATTTCCGCTGGTTTGGAGAGCTTCACTGCCACATCCCCACAGAACGTAGAACTACGCTTCTAAGAAGTGTAGTTCTACGTTCTGTCAGCCGTGGTTCAGTCCAGCCCGCCGTACGAGTGCAGGCCGGTGAAGAAGATGTTCACGCCGAACAGGTTCATCAGCATGGTGAGGAAGCCGAGCACCGCGATCCAGGTGGCCACGTTGCGTTTCACGCTGGGCGTCGCGCGGGCGTGCAGGTAGCCGGCGTACACCACCCAGGAGATGAACGCCCAGGTCTCCTTCGGGTCCCAGCCCCACGGACGGCCCCAGGCCGCCTCGGCCCAGATGGCACCGGCGATCACCGCGAAGGTGAAGATCGGGAACGCGAAGGCGTGCAGCGCGAAGGTCAGCCGCTCCAGGCCGGCAGCGCCGGGCAGTCGCTTGGCCAGGGTGTACGGGAAGCTCCGCTTGCCCTGCTCGTACCCGTTGCGCATCAGGAAGCCGACCGCCGGCACCACGCCAAGCAGGAAGATGCCGGACGCGAAGACGATCGTCGAGACGTGGATGATGAACCAGTACGAGTTCAGCGCCGGGACCAGCGGCACGATCGGCACGTACAGCACCAGCTCGGCGGTGGCGACCAGCAGCACCATCACCAGGGTGAGGAAGAGCCCGAGCTTGCGCAGCGACTGTCGCTTCCAGAGCACCACCAACCAGGCGGCCACCCCGATGAACGTCACGGTGAGCACGAACTCGTACATGTTGCCCCAGGGCATCCGGTCCGCGGCGAGCCCACGGGTGACCAGCGCCGCGAGGTGCAGCGCGGCGGCGACCGCAGTGGCGCCCACCCCGATCAGGCCCGCCAGCCGGGCCCGCCCGGCGGAGCGGTCGACAGTGGGTGACGAAGGGACCGGCGCGGGGGGCGTCGGGACGACACCGCCGCCGGCACCGACCAGCTCGCGCACCGGCGCCGCCGTGGCGACCCGGGTACGCACGTTGCCCAGCGCGTACTCGACGGCGTGGCCGATCATCGCGATCAGGTACGCCAGGATCGCGAATGACACCAGATTGTCGGAGAGTGCGGACATCACTCGGCTCCTTCTCGCACGCCGGCCCGGTCAGCGGAGTCAGCGCCAGCACCAGCCCGTTCGGCACCGCTGACGGCGGCGACCAGCTGGGTGAACTCGTCGGCGAACCCTGGATAGTCGGTACGCGGCAACCCACCGACCTCCATCAAGCTACTACCGCTCGTCGGAGATCCTTCCCCGGGGTCGGCCGGCACCACCCGGAAGAACACCCGGCGGCGCTTCCCGAACAGCGAACCCATCAGACCGACCAGCAGGACGCCGCAGCTGACCAGCAGCATCGTCGAGCCGGGATCGTGCCGGACGGAGAGGGTGACGTACCGCTCGGTGCCCAGGAACTCGACTGTCGTGCCGTCGTCCAGCTTCCAGGTCTCACCCTTGCGGAGCAGTTTGGTGCCGACCTCCTTGACCTTGCCGGCCCGCACCTGCCGCTGGTCGAGTTGGTAGACCGAGCCGGGGATGCCGGCGTCCAGGCCGAGGTTGCCCCGGTAGGCGACCAGGTTCAGCGCCGGGTTGCGCTCGGTCGGGTACTGCGAGCGGACGAACGGCGCCTGCTCGGGCGCTGTGGGCAGGTAGATGCCGGTGAACGCCATCTGCTGATCCGGTGCGCGCTGGCCGGTCGCCGGGTCGACGTTCGCGTCCGGGAAGGCCGCCAGCCCCTCACTGGTGAGGCCCATGTCGCCGGTGGTCAGGAACGGCTCGTCACTGATCTGGCTGTTGCCGAACCGGTCGGTGTAGCGGATCACCGGCGCGTACCCGTGGCCGAGCAGGTAGACGCTCGCGTCGTTCAGTCGCAGCGGCGAGTTCACCGAGAAGTCGGCACTGCGGGTCGGCTCGTCCGGGCCGTCGACGGTGACCGTGGCGTTGAAGAACTCCGGCTGGCCGGACGCCAGGAACCGGGCCTCGAAGTCGTCCAGCCGCAGGCAGAAACCGGGCAGGTCGGCGCTGTCCACCTGGGGGCCGAGCTTCGCCTCGGCGTACTGCTGGCGGGTGTTGCAGAACGCGTTGTCCGCGCCGGCCACCAGCAGCCGGTTGCCGCTCCAGCCGTACCAGGAGCCGAGCGCGACCCCGACCAGCACCGCGATCAGCGAGGTGTGGAACAGCAGGTTGCCGGTCTCCTTGAGGTAGCCCTTCTCGGCGGAGACCTCGTCGCCGCGCACCTCGACGCGCCAGCGGCGCTTCCGCAGCGCCTCGGCGATCGCCGCCGCCCCACCGGGCGGGGCGGGCAGCACAGTGTGCTGCGGCAGCCGGGCCATCCGCTTCGGCGCGGCCGGCGGACGCGACCGCAGTGTGCGGACGTGGTCGCGCAGCCGGGGCGTGATGCAGCCGATCAGGGAGGTGAACAGCAGCAGGTAGATCGCGGAGAACCAGACCGACCCGAAGACCTCGAACGCGCCGATCCGGTCCAGTCGGGGAGCCCAGTCCGGGTGGTCGACGAAGTACTCGTTGACCTTCTCCGGGCTGATCCCGCGCTGCGGCAGCACCGAGCCGGGAATGGCGGCGATCGCGAGCAGGAAGAGCAGGATCAACGCCGTACGCATGCTGGTGAGCTGCCGCCACGAGTTGCGCAGCAGGGCCAGCAGCCGGTTCGGCCGGCGGCGTGGCGCGGGCGCCGCGGTCTCCGGTCGGTCGTCGACGACCGTCATCAGATGCTCACCTCGCCCACCCCGACGGTGGTCTGCAGCCAGATCACGAAGCTCTGCCATCCGCCGGTGACCAGGGCCAGACCGATCAGGATGAGCAGGGCGCCGCCGACCCGGGTGACCCAGCGGCTGTTGCGCCGGACGGCGCGGAAGACCCCGAGCAGGCGTTCGAAGCCCAGCCCGAAGACGATGAACGGTATCCCCAACCCGAGGCAGTACGCCACGGCGAGCACCACGGCTCGGTCGCTCTGGCCGCTGGCGGTGGCCATGCCCATCACCGCGCCGAGCGTGGGGCCGGTGCAGGGCACCCAACTGAGCGCGAAGACCGCCCCGAAGACCGGTGCGCCGAGCAGCCCGGCCGACGGCAACCGGGAGATCCGGAACTCCCGTTGCAGGGCCGGGATCATCCCGAGGTAGCTCAACCCCGCCACGATGATCAGCACGCCGACGCCGATCTGCAATTCGCGCTCGTAGTCGAAGAACACCCGACCGATGCTGGCGAAGAGGATCGCGGTGGCCACGAAGACGACAGTGAAGCCGCCGATGAACAGCAGCGTCCCGGCGAGCACCCGACCCTTGACCGCGCCCGCCCGCGCGACCCGTTCCTTGACCGCGACACCCCCGCTGGCCGGCGCGGGGTCGGCCTCCGGCCGCCGGCCCTCCAGGTCGGCGCCGGCCAGACCGGTCACGTACGACAGATAACCCGGGACAAGCGGAAGCACGCACGGGGAGAGGAAGCTGACCAGGCCGGCGAGCGCCGCCGCGCCGATGGCGAGCAGCAGCGGCCCGCTGAGGGCCAGTTGCTCGAAGGTCTCACCCATCAGTTCGACGCCGGCTTCTCGGCGGCGACCCGTTCGACGATCGGTTGCAGGCCCTCCTGCTTGACGGCGGCCCGGATCACCGCGGCGATCCGACCGTCACGGTCGAGCACCACAGTCGCCGGCACGCTGTTCGGCGGGATGTCCAGCGCGAGTGCCGTCTTGCTGGACGGGTCGAACAGGCTCGGGTAGGTGACCCGGCCCTTCTCGAACGCCTTGGCTTTGTCCCGCGAATCCTGGACGTTGATGCCGAGGAAGTTCACCCCGGAACCCTTTGTGGCCTGATAGACGGCTTCCAGGTCGTCCGCCTCGGCGCGGCACGGCGCGCACCAGGAACCCCAGAAGTTGACCACCACTACCTGACCGCGTGCCTCGCTGACGTCGTAGCTGCCGCCGAGCAGCAGCTCACCGGCGAGCTTCGGGGGTGCGGAGCGCTGGTCCGGTGCGCACTCGAAGATCCCGTCGGTGGTGGTCGTGCAGGTCTTCTCCTGCGCCTTCGACGACGTGCAGCCGACCAGCGCCACGGCGGCGACGGTGGCGAGCAGACCGGCGGTCCACCTCCGGGCGTTCATCAGGCCCCCTTGGCCGTCCGGGCGGTCGCGGAGAGAGCGATCAGGTGCGCGGCCGGCTCGCTGTAGCCGATGCCCACCACCTTCGCGTCGTCGAAGTGGAACGAGGTGAGGCTCGCCAGCCCGCACTGCCGCTTGCGCGGGTCGTGCCAGAGCCGCTTGCGCTCGACGTAACGCCGCAACGTCCAGATCGGGAGCTGGTGCGACACCAGCACCGCCTCGCGCCCCTCGGCGGCGACCTGGGCGGCCTGCACGGCGGCGAACATCCGCTCGGCGATCACCCGGTACGCCTCACCCCAGGACGGGGTCACCGGGTCGCGCAGCACCCACCAGTTGCGCGGGTCACGGAACGACCCGTCACCCGGGGAGACCTTCTTGCCCTCGAACCAGTTGGCGCTCTCGATCAGCCGCTCGTCCACCCCGACCGGCAGCCCGAACTGGGCGGCGATCGGCTCGGCGGTCTGCTGGGCGCGCTCCAGCGGACTGGCCACCACGTGCACGATCTCCCGCTCGGCCAGGCCCTGCGCGGCGGCCTTGGCCATCTGCACACCCAGCTCGGAAAGGCGGAAACCGGGCAGCCGGCCGTAGAGGATCTGGTCGGGGTTGTACACCTCGCCGTGCCGAAGCACGTGGACCACCGTCTTGCTCAAGGCTGCGCTCCCTCTGTTCGCGACTGCGGGGCTCGCAAACCCGGCTCACTCCTCGCGCTCACGCTCAACCCCCGTGACCGGCCGCTGCCGCCGCGTTCGCCGCCGTCGGCAGCGCGTCGGCGATGTGCTCCAGAGCGGCGTCGTCGAGCGCCGCCGACACGAACCACGACTCGAAAGCGCTCGGCGGCAGGTAGACGCCTGCGGCGAGCATCGCGTGGAAGAACGCCTTGAACGCCGGCACCTGCTGGGTGCGCGCGCTGTCGTAGTCGACCACGTCGGCGTCGGTGAAGAAGACCGAGAACATGCTGCCCGCGTACGACAGTCGGTGCGGGACCCCGGCGGCGGCCAACGCGTCGGACGCCAGCTTGCCCACGACGGCGGCCGTCTCGTCGAGGCGCTGGTACAGCGCGTCGTCGGCGAGCCGCAGGGTCGCCAGGCCGGCGGCGCAGGCGAGCGGGTTACCGGAGAGGGTGCCGGCCTGGTAGACCGGGCCGGCCGGCGCGAGTCGCGCCATGATGTCCGCGCGCCCGCCGAACGCCGCGGCGGGCAGGCCACCACCCATGACCTTGCCGTACGTCCACAGGTCGGCGTCGGAGGCGTCGAGGCCGTGCCACCCGGCGCGGGAGACCCGGAACCCGGTCATCACCTCGTCCACCACGAGCAGGGCGCCGTGTGCGTGCGCGATCCGGGCGAGCTGCTGGTTGAAGCCGTCGCGGGGGGCCACCACGCCCATGTTGCCGGCGGCGGCCTCGGTGATCACCGCGGCGATGTGCTGGCCCTCGGCGGCGAACGCCTCCTCGACGGCCCGGATGTCGTTGTACGGGAGCACTATCGTCTCGCTGGCCGCCGCGCCGGTCACGCCGGGCGAGTCCGGCAGGCCCAGGGTGGCCACGCCGGAGCCGGCGGCGGCGAGCAGCGCGTCGACGTGGCCGTGGTAGCAGCCGGCGAACTTGACGATCTTCGAGCGGCCGGTGAAGCCGCGGGCCAGCCGGATCGCCGACATTGTCGCCTCGGTGCCGGAGTTGACCAGCCGGACCTGCTCCATCGGGGTCCGGTCGACGAGTTCGGCGGCCAACTCCACCTCACCCGGTGTGGGCGTGCCGAAGCTGGTGCCCCGGGCGGCGGCGGCCTGCACGGCCTCCACCACCTCCGGGTGGGCGTGCCCGAGGATCAGCGGACCCCAGGAGCAGACCAGGTCGACGTAGCGGCGACCGTCGGCGTCGTACAGCCACGGCCCCTCACCACGGACCATGAAACGCGGGGTGCCGCCGACCGCCTGGAAGGCGCGCACAGGGGAGTTCACCCCGCCCGGCACGATGGCGCGGGCGCGGTCGAACAGGGCCTCGGAGGCCGGCGCGTCGGCTGGGTAGCGGCCGGATCCGGCGGGAAAGATGTCGGTCACGATGCCGCCATTGTGACAGCGCCGGACGGTCAACCAGCAGCCACCCCGTGGTGGGGTTACCCGGCTCACCTGTGACTCGCGCCGGTCGGCAGCGCCGACACGGGGGGGCTTCATGGCCTGGACGGCAACGGCTCGCGGCCTCGACAGGCCAGGTCGGTCGGATCGCGCTAGGCTGACCGGGTGGATCGTGCCGAACTGTCCATCACGCTACACCGGACGGGCGACGAAGCAGTCTTGCGCCTGGCCGGTGAGATCGACATGCTCACGGCGGCCCAGCTCTCCACCGTCGTCAACGAGGTGCTGGCCGACCCCCCGCCGAAGATCGTGCTCGACCTCGGCGGCGTCACCTTCTGCGACTCGCAGGGCCTGGGCACCCTGGTCGTGCTCAGCCGCAAGGCCAGTCACGCGCAGAGCCTGCTGATGCTGACGCACGTGGGCGACTTCCTGATCCGCGTCTTGGACATCACCGGCCTGCGCAGCGCCCTGATGATCCGCAACGACCAGCCCACCGGCTGAGCCGCCCCGCCACTGTCAGGCGGTGTTGCCCCAACGGGCCTGTTCGAGCAGCCGTACCGCCCGGTCGCGGACCTCCGGGTCGTCCGACCGGAGCTGCGCGGTCGCCTCGTCGACAGCGTCGGTGAGCCGCCGCCACTGCGTGTCGCGCTCCCGGACCAGATCCGACTGGGTGGCGAGCTGCCGGGTCTTCACCCACAGCTCCACGAAGACCGACACCTTGGCCCGCAGCACCCACGGGTCGAACGGCTTGGTGAGGTAGTCCACCGCCCCCACCTGGTAACCCCGAAGGGCGAGCTGGGCGTCCCGGTCGGCGGCGGTGAGGAAGATGATCGGCACGTGCCGGGTCCGTTCGCGGCGCTTGATGTGACTCGCCGTCTCGAAGCCGTCCATGTCCGGCATCTGCGCGTCCAACAGGATCACCGCGAAGTCGTCCACCAGCAGCTGCTTGAGCGCCGCCTCGCCGCTCTCCACCGCCACGGACTGGACCGGCAGGCCCTGAAGGATCGCCTCCAGGGCCGTCAGGTTCTGCCGCCGGTCGTCCACGAGCAGCGCTTTGGCCATCTGGGTCACGAAGTCTCCTCGGTCCGGCTGCCGTTGATCCAGGACGACATCAGTTCGATCAGGTCGTCCAGGTCGACCGGCTTGGTGATGTAGTCGCTGCCCCCGGCAGCGAGCGCCGACTCACGGTCACCCGGCATCGCCTTCGCGGTCAGGAAGACCACCGGAAGGTCGGCGAACCGGTGGTTGCGGCGAATCTGGCGGGTGGTCTCGTAACCGTCCTGGTCGGGCATCATGGCGTCCATCAGCACGATGTCCACCTCCGGATGCTCGGCCAGCAGACGGACACCGTCCGCCCCGTTGTCCGAGTACAGCACGGTCATCCCGTGCAGCTCCAACGCGCTGGTCAAGGCGAAGACGTTGCGGACGTCGTCGTCCACGATCAGCACCGTGGCGCCGTCCAGTTGACGGGTGGCAGGTGCCTCCGGCCGTTCCGGCAACAGATCCAGCGGCGGCATCAACAGCGACGACGGCAGCCCGGCGCGCTGCGGCGACGGAGCCTGCGGCGCGACCACCGCGTCCGGGGCCAGCACCTGCGGCACGAACAGGGTGAAGGTCGAGCCCTGACCGGGCGCGGACGACACGGTGATGGTGCCGCCGATCAGTCGGGCCAGATCGCGGCTGATCGACAGACCGAGGCCGGTGCCGCCGTACCGGCGACTGGTAGTGCCGTCGGCCTGCTGGAACGCCTCGAAGATGATCGACAGCTTGTCGTCGGAGATGCCGATCCCGGTGTCGATCACGGTGAATGCGATCACCTGCTGGGCGTTCGTCAGCGCCGGCACGTCGAAGACCGCGTTCTCCGCGGCCGGGGCGATCCGCAGCGTCACGGCGCCGTTGTCGGTGAACTTCACAGCGTTGGAGAGCAGGTTGCGCAGGATCTGCTGCAACCGCTGCGCGTCGGTCACCAACGCCGGCGGCAGATCCTTGCTCACCCGTACCTGGAAGTCCAGGTTCTTCTCCTCGGCCTGCGGCGCGAACGCCTGCTCGACGTAGCCGCGCAGCTCGGTGAAGCGGATCTCGGTCGGCTCGACGTCCATCCGGCCCGCCTCGATCTTGGACAGGTCGAGGATGTCGTCGATCAGTCGCAGCAGGTCCGAGCCGGACCCGTGAATGGTCCGGGCGAACTCGATCTGCTTCGGGCTGAGGTTCTGCTCCGAGTTCTCGGCCAGCAGACGGGCCAGCAGCAGCAACGAGTTCAGCGGGGTTCGCAGCTCGTGGCTCATGTTGGCCAGGAACTCCGACTTGTACGCCGACGCCCGGGTCAGCTGCTGCGCCTTCTCCTCCAGGCCCAGCCGCGCCAGCTCGATCTCCCGGTTCTTGGTCTCGATGTTGCCCTTCTGCTCGGACAGCAGAGTGGCCTTCTCCTCCAGCTCGGCGTTGGTGCGCTGCAACTCCGCCGACTGCTCCTGCATCTCGTGCGCCAGCCGCTGCGACTGGGCCAGCAGCTCCTCCGTACGCCGGTTGGCCTGGATGGTGTTGACAGCGATGCCGATGGTGAGCACCAACCGCTCCAGGAACGACAGGTGCAGCTCGGAGAAGGCCGACACGCTGGCGAACTCGATCACCCCGAGCAGCTCGCCCTCGAACAGCACGGGGAGCACCACCAGGTCGGACGGGGGTGTCTCGGCCAGGCCGGACCGCAGGGTGAGACGGCTGTTCGGGGAGGCGCTGACCCGGATCGTGCGACGGGAGAGCGCTGTCTGCCCGACCAGCCCCTCACCCGGCCCGAAGGTGACGTCGTGCCCCCGTGCCACGTACCCGTACGAGGAGGTCAGCCGCAGCCGCATGCTGCCGTCGGTGTCGTCGGCCAGGAAGAAGGCACCGAGCTGGGCGTCGACCAGCGGAGTCACCTCCGTCATGATCATGCGGCAGACCTCGCCGAGGTCGCGCTGACCCTGCAGCAGGCCGCCGATCCGGGCGAGGTTGGAGTCCAGCCAGCCCTGCTCGGCGTTCTTCTTCGTCGTCTCCCGGAGGGTGACGATCATCTGGTTGATGTTGTCCTTCAGCTCGGCGACCTCGCCCTGCGCCTTGACCGCGATCCGCTGGGTCAGGTCGCCCCGGGTCACCGAGGTGGACACCTGGGCGATGGCCCGCAACTGCGTGGTCAGCGTCGAGGCGAGCTGGTTGACGTTCTCGGTGAGGTCGCGCCAGGTGCCAGAGACGCCCTTCACCTGCGCCTGACCGCCGAGCTTGCCCTCGATACCTACCTCGCGGGCGACCCGGGTCACCTCGTCGGCGAACGACGACAGCTGGTCGACCATCGTGTTGACAGTCGACTTCAGCTCCAGGATCTCGCCCTGGGCGTCCACCGTGATCTTCTGCGACAGGTCACCCTTCGCCACGGCGGTGGTCACCGAGGCGATGTTGCGGACCTGGCTGGTCAGGTTCGACGCCATCGAGTTCACGTTGTCGGTGAGGTCGCGCCAGGTGCCGGAAACGCCCTTCACCTGCGCCTGACCGCCGAGCTTGCCCTCGGTGCCCACCTCGCGGGCGACCCGGGTCACCTCGTCGGCGAACGACGACAGCTGATCCACCATCGTGTTGACAGTCGACTTCAGCTCCAGGATCTCGCCCCGCGCGTCCACGGTGATCTTCTGCGACAGGTCACCCTTCGCCACCGCGGTGGAGACCTGGGCGATGTTGCGGACCTGGGCGGTCAGGTTGGACGCCATCGAGTTCACGTTGTCGGTCAGGTCCCGCCAGGTGCCAGCGACCCCGCGTACCTGGGCCTGCCCACCCAACTTGCCCTCGGTGCCCACCTCGCGGGCCACCCGGGTCACCTCGTCGGCGAACGACGACAACTGGTCCACCATCGTGTTGACAGTCGACTTCAGCTCCAGGATCTCGCCCCGCGCGTCCACGGTGATCTTCTGCGACAGGTCACCCTTCGCCACCGCGGTGGTCACCGAGGCGATGTTGCGGACCTGGCTGGTCAGGTTCGACGCCATCGAGTTCACATTGTCGGTCAGGTCCCGCCAGGTGCCGGAAACCCCCTTCACCTGCGCCTGACCGCCCAGGTTGCCCTCGGTACCCACCTCGCGGGCCACCCGGGTCACCTCGTCGGCGAACGACGACAACTGGTCGACCATGGTGTTGACGGTGTTCTTCAGCTCCAGGATCTCGCCCTGGGCGTCCACCGTGATCTTCTGCGACAGGTCGCCCTTCGCCACGGCGGTGGAGACCTGGGAGATGTTGCGGACCTGGCTGGTGAGGTTGCCGGCCAACTGGTTGACGTTCTCGGTGAGGTCCCGCCAGGTGCCGGAGACGCCGCGCACCTGGGCCTGACCGCCCAACTTGCCCTCGATGCCCACCTCACGCGCGACCCGGGTCACCTCGTCGGCGAACGACGACAACTGGTCCACCATCGTGTTGACGGTGTCCTTCAGCTCCAGGATCTCGCCCTGCGCCGCCACCGTGATCTTCTGCGACAGGTCTCCGCGCGCCACCGCCGTCGAGACCTGAGCGATGTTACGGACCTGGGCGGTCAGGTTCGACGCCATCGAGTTGACGCTGTCGGTCAGGTCCTTCCAGGTGCCGGCCACGTTCGGCACCTCGGCCTGGCCGCCCAACTTGCCCTCGGTGCCCACCTCACGGGCCACCCGGGTCACCTGCTCGGCGAAGAGCCGCAGCGTGTCGGTGAGGTAGTTCATCGTGGCGGCCAGCTCGGCCACCTCACCACGCGCGCCGACCGTGATCTTCTGCGACAGGTCGCCCTTGGCCACCGCCGTCGCCACCTGCGAGATCGACCGCACCTGGCCGGTCAGGTTCGACGCCATGGTGTTCACCGAGTCGGTGAGGTCCTTCCAGGTGCCGGCGACGCCCCGCACGTCGGCCTGGCCACCCAACTTGCCCTCGGTGCCCACCTCACGGGCCACCCGGGTCACCTCGTTGGAGAACGACGACAGCTGGTCCACCATCGTGTTCACGGTGCGCCCGATGCGCAGGTACTCACCGCGCAGCGGCCGACCGTCGATCTCCAACGCCATGTGCTGGGACAGGTCACCGTCGGCGACCGCCACGATCACCCGGGCGATCTCGGTGGTCGGTCGACCCAGGTCGTCGATCAGCGAGTTGATCGCCCGCTGCCCCTCCGCCCAGGAGCCGTCCAGCCCCTCGTCGTCGAGCCGCTCGGTGAGCCGGCCGTCACGACCGACGATCCGGCTGATCCGCCGCAGGTCAAGGTACTGCCGCTCCTGGAGCGAGACCACCTCGTTGAAGGCGTCCGCCACCTCACCGGCCGCGCCGGCCCGGCGGGGAAGCCGGACCTTCAGGTCGCCGCGCCCGATCCGTCGCAGTGCCTCGGCCAACTCACCGAGGAGCGCCTCGTGGTCGGACGCGGACGGATCCGCCACCGACTGCTTCGACGTGGTCATCATTCCTCGCTCAACTCGGGGGGCGCCGGTCCGTGCGGACACACCGGCACCCCATATTGTGCCCGCGCGCGCCGTGGTGCCAGGGTGCGCGACCCGCCAGGTGGCATCGATCGCGCGTCAACCCGCCCGATCGGCGTCGAGCCGGCACGGCGCGCCGCAAACCTCGCCCAGCCCCCGCACCGGTCGTTTCGACGCGTCACCCAGCACGCTGCCACCGGTGCCGCTGACCGACGCGACAGCCCGCGATCGGTGATCGGCTTGGCACCCGGCAGGGGGACGGTGGAGGATACGGGGGTGCCAGACGAGGCGGGGCCCGCGACGGCCGGGGCCCGGGACGGGGCCGTCCGGCGTGTGCGGCTGCCCGCCGACCGCCGTACGCCGGCCGCCGCCCGCGCCGTGGTCCGCTCGGTGTTGACCGAGTCACACCTGGACGAGCTGGCCAACGAGGCGCTGCTGCTCACCACCGAGCTGACCACCAACGCCGTCGAGCACGCCCGCACCGAACTGGACATCGAGGTCGTCGCGGACGAGATCGGGTTGACCGTCACCGTCTCCGACTTCGCCCCCGGTTCCGGCGACGAGCTGACCGTCGGCGACCGCAACGACTCCACCGAGATCAACGAGGTCTCCGTGCGGGGCCGGGGCCTGCTGCTGGTCGACCACTTCGCCAGCCGCTGGGGCACCACGTACCTGCCCACCGGCAAGGGCGTCTGGTTCCGGCTGGACCGCCCCGGCGTCGACCCGCCCTCCGGCGGGAGCATCGGCGAATCGACACCGGCCAACGCCGGCCCCCGGACGAGCACCGACGGGTCCGCGCCGAGCGCCAGTGCGATGAGCGAACTCATGCAGACCGCCCCCGACCTGTATGGGGACGACCCGCTGCCCGACTTCGCCACCAGCCTGCTCAGCCGGGTCGCCGAGATGGTGGGCGCAGCCGGCGGCACGATCCGCCTGGACCGGGGCGACGGTCAGGGTCGCCAGGTGCTGGCCCGCTTCGGTCGGCCGCCCCGCCCCGACAGCGACCTGCTCCGGGTGCCACTGACCGTGCACCGCCCCTACGCCGGGGAGTTGGAGTTGGACGCCGCGCCGTCGGCGTACGCCCAACCGTTGGCGGTGCTCACCGCCGAGCGGCTGTCGCTGCACCTGGAGAACGACCGGCTGCGCCGGGCCGACGTCCGCCGGCAGGTGTGGCTGACGTTCCTGGCCGAGGCGAGCGAACTGCTGGCCCAGTCGCTCGACGTCGACCTGACCATGGCGCTGGTGCCGCAGTTGGTGGTGCCGCGACTCGGCCAGTGGTGCGCGGTGCACACCACCGACGAGTGGGGTCGGCTCCGGCTGGCGGCGGCCAGCCACGCCGACGAGTCGATGCTTCCGCAGTTGCACAAGGTGCTGGCGGAGACCGGGCCCGATTCGATCCAGGCCCGCCTGCGCGAGGCGTCCCGCAGCGCAGCGCAGATCCCCCTGGGCGGCCCGATGGAGGGTTTCGCCGTCCCGCTGATCGCCCGCGGGCAGCGGCTCGGGACCCTGGCGGTGGGGCGGCACCAACGGCACCGGCACGACCCGGACGAGGTGGCAGTGTTGGAGGACGTGGCCCGGCGGGCCGCGCTGGCCATCGAGAACGCCCGGATCCACGCCGAACGCCGTCGGGTGGCGCAGACGCTCCAGCAGTCTCTGCTGCCGCCGGTGCTGCCGCTGGTGGACGGAATCGGCTTCGCCGCCGAGTACGTCCCGACCGGCGACGACGCCGAGGTGGGCGGCGACTTCTACGATGTGGTGCCGCTGCCCGACGGGCGGTGGCTGGTGGTGATCGGTGACGTCTCGGGCAAGGGTGTCCAGGCGGCCGCGGTGACCGGGCTGGTCCGGGACGTGATCCGGGTGCTGGTCGGCGACGGCAAACCGTTACCGGAGGCGCTGGCACGGCTCAACGAGACACTTGTCGAGCGCGGTGGCGGTCGCTACTGCACGCTCGCGCTGGCAGCGGTCGGGCCGGGCGAGGGTGGCCAGTTGGACGTCTCGCTGCACCTCGCCGGGCACGACCGGCCGGTGTTGCTGGCCGCAACGGGCGGCGCCGGGTTCGTCGGCACCGGCGGCACCGCCCTCGGCCTGCTCGACACGATCACCTCGCCGACGGCGGAGATCACGCTCGCGCCGGGCGATTCGCTGATCTTCTACACCGATGGTGTCACCGAGCGGCGGCGCGGCCGGGAGCTGTTCGGCACCGATCGGCTGCGCGACGCCGCAGCGCCCCTGGCCGGGTATTCGGCCGACGTGGTAGCCGCCCGGCTGCGCGCCGCGGCGATCAACTTCTCGGTCGAGCCGCCCCGGGACGACATCGCCGTCCTGGTGCTCCGCAACGACGCGAGCTGACCGCCGCGCCGCCCTCGGATATCCGGTCCGCTCGGTAGATTGACGGTCATGACGAGCGTCGCGCAGGTCACGTCGTACTCCCGGCCGGCAGTCCGGGCCCTGATCGTCGCGCAGCTCGCGACCCTTGGCGCGTTCGTCGCCGTGCTGCTGCTCTACGTCGGTCGGATGACGACCGCCGGCGTCGGCCCGGCCGAGATGCTGACCGGCGCGTACGACCCGAAGGACATGATCCCGTTCGGGATGGCTGGGCTGAACCCGTTCCTCTGGCTCTACGCAGTGGTCGGGATGCTCTACGTGGTGGGTGCGGTGCTCGCGCTGCCGTTGGCGATCGTCGCTGTGGCGCTGGCCGCCCGGGCGCGTGAGGCCCTACCCCGGGCGACCCGGTCACTGCTGCTGGTCGGTGCGGTAGGCGGTCTGCTGGTGCTGGTGGCCCGTTTCACCCCGCCGCTGCTGGACATGCACCGGTGGTGGCTGGACTGACCTCGGCCGGGCCGCACCGGCCGACAAGCTGACCCGGCCGGGCCGCACCGGCAGACGGCCAACCTGGCCTCACAGGCCGCCGGGGAGCCGCCCGGGTGCGAGCCGGTGCTCCGGATCCAGGTGCTGCTTCGCGGCCCGCAACTGGGCCAGGCCGGCCAGTTCGCCCCAGAGGTCGACCGCCTGGCGGACCGCCGCCGGAGCGGAGACCACCACGCAACGGCCATGCCGGGCCAGCAGCACCCCTCGGACGGCGGCCAGGATGGACGCCACCCGGTCGGCTGCCAACGCCCCGGGCAGTGCCGCATGAACCACGCCCAGCCCGGCGGAGCCGCGCACCGGCACCGGCGCTCCGGCAGCGTCGCGTAGCGCGTAGACGGCGGCGTGCAGGTCGCCGATCGGGACTTCCAGGCGCAGCGCCGTGTCACCGGGCGCGAACGGGTAGCGGCGCCACCACGTCGGCGCGGAGTGGGCGATCGTCGCCTCCCCGTGCAGCAGGCCGACCAGCCGCTCGGCACGCTCGCCGACGTCGGCGGGGCCGCCTTCCAGCAGCACCACCAGGCTGCCGGCCCGGGACGGGGCGCCGGCCCGGCCGGACATCGACGGATGACGCTCGCGGGCGGTGGCCGCCGGGTGACCGGGCGGGTACGGCGTACGTGGGCGGGGGGTGCCTCCGGGCAGGTCCAGCTCGATGGCCGACGGCTCCAGCCGAGCGGCGAGGATCGTCTGGACCAGGTCGTGCACCTCCAACGGCGTCCACACCGGGCGGGACACCCAGAGCCTGCTCGCCGGCACCGGCTGCACCCGCATGCTCGCCGACACCAGCACGCCGAGCGCGCCCTGGGAGCCGCAGAGCAGGCGGGCCAGGTCGAGGCCGGGCGCGCCACCGCCGACGCTGATCAGCTCGCCGTCGGCGGCGAGGTAACGCACACCGAGCAGTTGGTCGCAGGGGCTGCCGTGGCGGTGGCGCAGCGGACCGGACTCGCCGGCGGCGAGCACGCCGCCCAGTGTCGCGCCCGGTGAGGGGGCGTCCATCGCGAGCCGCTGCCCGGTGCGCTCCAGGGTGGCCTGCACCGCCCGCAGTGGAGTGCCGGCACCCACGTCGGTCACCAGCGAGTCGACCGGCTCGTGACCGATGCCGGCGAGCCGGCCGGTGTCGAGCAGGATGTCGACCTGAACGGGGGCCGCACCCCAGTCGATCTTCGTGCCCGCACCTCGGGGCACCACCGCCAGATCGTGCACGGCGGCCAGCCGCAGCACCTCGGCGGCGGCGTGCGGGCCGCCCGGGACGGCCACCCAGCGCGCCGGTCGCCCGGCCACCTCGTCGGCCGGCCCGGCCAGCCGGGAGAACGGTGGACCGCAGATCGCCGCCAGCCGCCGGGTGATCTCGAGGGCTCCGGACCGGCCGAGGGAACTCGCTGCTGCCGCCATGCGGGCCATCGTACATGTGTTCGAAAGCCGTGGTGGCGAGTATCGGGATGCCGCTGGTCCGGCGCGCTGCGGCTGCCGGCCGGTAACGTGGCCGCCGTGACCACCGAGACTGCCCCGCCCGCGGCGAAGCGGGTGCCCAGCGAGCGCACCCACCACGGCGACACAGTCGTCGACGAGTACGCCTGGCTCGCCGCCAAGGACGACCCGGCGACGATCGCCTACCTGACCGCCGAGAACGAGTACACCGACGCGCGTACGGCACACCTGGCCGACCTGCGCGCCAACCTGTTCGAGGAGACTCGCCGACGCACCCAGGAGACCGACCTGTCCGTGCCGACCCGCAAGGGCGGGCACTGGTACTACACCCGGACGGTCGAGGGGCAGCAGTACGGAGTGCAGTGCCGCCGGGCGGTCCGCGACGGTGAGACCGACCCGCCGGTCAGCGCCGACGGCGCCCCGCTCGACGGCGAGGAGGTGCTGCTCGACGGCAACCTGCTGGCCGAGGGGCACGACTTCTTCTCACTCGGCGCGTTCGACGTCAGCCCGGACGGTCGCTGGCTGGCCTACTCCACCGACTTCTCCGGCGACGAGCGATTCACCCTGCGGGTGAAGGACCTGACCACTGGCGAGTTGCTCCCGGACGAGGTGCCGGACACGTTCTACGGCACCGCCTGGTCGTCGGACGCCTCCGTGTTGTTCTACGTGACAGTGGACGACGCCTGGCGGCCGAACCGGGTCTGGCGGCACACCATCGGCTCGGCGGCCGCCGACGACGTGGTGGTCCACCAGGAGGACGACGAGCGGTTCTGGGTGGGGGTGGAGCTGACCCGGTCGGAGAAGTTCATCCTCATCGACGTGCACAGCAAGGTGACCAGCGAGGTGCTGGTGATCCCCGCCGGCAACCCGACCGGCGCGCCGGCCGTGATCGCCCCCCGCCGACAGGGCGTCGAATACACCGTGGAGCACCACGGCCACCGCTTCCTGATCCTGCACAACGACGGCGCCGAGGACTTCGCGCTGGCGTTCACCTCGGCGGACGTACCGGGCGACTGGGTGCCGTTGATCGAGCACACCCCCGGCACCCGGCTGGAGGCCGTCGACGCCTTCGCCAACCACCTGGTGGTGTCGCTGCGCACCGACGGGCTCACCGGGCTGCGGGTGCTGCCGGTGGGCAGTGACGACGGGTACGACATCGACTTTCCCGAGCCGCTGTACAGCGTCGGGTTGGACGCCAACCCGGAGTACCGCACCGGCCAGGTCAGGTTGCGCTACTCCTCACTGATCACCCCCGACTCGGTGTACGACTACGACCTGGTCACCCGGCAGATGGTGCTGCTGAAGCAGAAGCCGGTGCTGCCCGGGCCGGACGGGCGACCGTACGACCCGGCCGAGTACGAGCAGCACCGCGACTGGGCGCTCGCCGACGACGGCACCCGGGTGCCGATCTCACTGGTCTGCCGCGTGGGCACCCCCCGGGACGGCTCGGCACCCTGCGAGCTGTACGGCTACGGCTCGTACGAGGCCAGCATGGACCCGTGGTTCTCGGTGGCCCGACTGTCCCTGCTGGACCGGGGCGTGGTCTTCGCTGTGGCGCACACCCGGGGCGGCGGTGAGCTGGGCCGACGGTGGTACGACCAGGGCAAGCTGCTGGCCAAGAAGAACACCTTCACCGACTTCGTGGCGTGCGCCCAGCACCTGGTCAAGGCCGGCTGGACGGCAAGCGACCGGCTGGTCGCCCGGGGCGCCTCGGCCGGTGGCCTGCTGATGGGCGCGGTGGCCAACCTCGCGCCGGACGCGTTCACCGGGATCGTGGCGCAGGTGCCGTTCGTGGACGCGCTCACCTCGATCCTCGACCCGTCGCTGCCGCTGACGGTCACCGAGTGGGAGGAGTGGGGCAACCCCCTCGACGACCCCGAGGTGTACGCGTACATGAAGTCCTACACACCGTACGAGAACGTGGCCGCCGTGGACTACCCCGCGATCCTCGCGGTGACCAGCCTCAACGACACCCGGGTGCTCTACTCGGAGCCGGCGAAGTGGATCGCCCGGCTGCGGGCTGTCGCCCCGGGCGGCGACTACCTGTTGAAGACCGAGATGGGTGCCGGGCACGGTGGCCCGAGCGGTCGCTACGACTCGTGGCGCGAGGAGGCGTTCATCAACGCCTGGATCCTGGACCGCATCGGCCACGCCTGACCCGTGGGACGGCATGATCGCGCTCGGTGGTGGGGTGGTCCCCTCGGCGGCTCGGGGAGACCACTGCTTCCATGATCGGGCGCGATCATGGCCGGGTCGCACATGCGCGGCCTGGCCTTTCCGGGTCGCGGCGGATGTCGCGGCCTAGACTTCCGGGGTGACCCCGGCCTCGGATAGTGACGGTGGAACCGCCGAGGACGTCCGCCGACCGAGCGTGGCGGCGGTCGCACGGGACCGCCGGGTCTGGCTGATCCTCGCGGTGGTCGCCGGCCTGGTGGTCTGCTGTTGTTCGGCAGTGGTCGGCACCCTGATCGCACTCTCCTCCGGCCTGCTCGCCGCCTGACCCGGCCGGTGGGGGCACAGTGGTTCAGGTCGTGCGCAGCTCGTCCAGGGCGGTGCTGGCGCGCAGGAAGAGCAGGCCGACACCGATCGTCAGCAGCACCGCTGCCAACGCGCCGGCACCGAGCCACGCCAGGTGTTCCAGGGGTACGGCGGGGACCCGCCTGACCTCGGGTAGTCGGACGAACTGGATGTACTGCCCACGGGTGGCCGGGTCGGCACAGAGCGCGTCCGTGCCGGTGCAGATCTCCGTCGACGATTCACTCCGCACGGCTCCGGGAAAGAGCCCACGACCGAGCAGCGTGCCCACGGCGAGCGCGAGCAGGATCGCCGGCACGGCCGGCGCCAACGCCTGCCAGGCCACCGAACGGCTCAGCGTGGCGCGCGGCACCCCGGTGGCGACCAACGCGGCGTACGCGCGTCGACGGGCGACGATCCCCTCGACCAGCGCGACGATCAACCCGCCCGCCGCGATCAGGATGGCCACCGCGACAGCGGCGTCGACCAGGTCCATGGTGTCCAGGTAGAACGAATCGGGACGCTCGTCCACGCCGGCGAGCAGGTTCTGCTCACGGTCGAGCTGGTCCTGGGCGGCGAACTGGGCGCGCAACGCGGCCGCACCGGCACCGAAGATCAGCGCGGCGAGCAACGCCGCGAACGTGCGGCTGCCCGCCCACGGGTCGGCCATCAGCCGGCCCGCCGCGAGCAGTGCCGGGGCACGGCGGGCGTGCCGTCGCAACAACCGGCCGCAGTGGTACGAGATCCAGCCGGTGCCGATCACCACCCCGATCATCGCCGCGAACGCACCCGCCGCGAACAGCAGCGGCACCAACCAGGCCAGCCCTCCGGTGTCGTCCACCGAGTTCACCGCGGGGCGGATCAGCGCGAACGAGGCCACGCCGAAGCCGATCAGGAGTCCGGCCCACGGACCCGGACCACGCTCGCGGGCGGCCTTGCGGCTGACCCCGAGCGGGCTGGTGGTGACCGTACGCAGCATCAGGGCGGCGGCCAGCGCCGCCACGACCGGCAGACCGAGCACCACGCCGGCCAGCGCGCCGGTCGACGGCAGCACGTCGGTGGGTAGGGCCAGTTGACCTTGCGCATCCGGGCGGTGCAGCAGATCGCGGCCGACCAGATAGACACCCAGCCCGACGAGCGTGCCGAGCAGAGCAGCCACGCCGGTCTCCAGAACCACCAACCGGGTGACCTGCCCGGGAGTGGCGCCGGCCAACCGGAGCGCGGCCAACCGGCGATCCCGTGCCGGCGCGCCGAGCCGGGCGCACTGGCCGGCCAGCGCCAGCACCGGGATCATCAGCATCAGCAGCGCGATCGCCGTGCCGCCGCGCAACCCGGGCTGCGCCAGCAGAGCGTTGTGGTACTGCTCCGACCACCTGTTCTGGTTCTCGTCCGTCGCCGCCGGGGTGGGGATGGCCAACACGGTGAGCGCCGTCAGCCCGGCCACTGTCGCCAGCAGGGCGCTGAGCGCGGTGAGCACCACCCGGGCGATGTCGGTGCGGGTGCCGGCGAGCGCGAGTCGGAGCAGCGTCGCCGGTCTCACCGGGCACCGCCGGCCAGCGGCACGTCAAGCCCCAGGCCGGTGTGGTCCACCAGGCCGTCCCGCAGCACGATCTCCCTGTCCGCGTACGCGGCGATCCGCGGCTCGTGGGTGACCAGCACGACGGCGGTGCGCTGCTCGCGGGCAAGCCGGACCAACTGGGTGAGGACCTGCTCGCCGGCGAGCGTGTCCAGTGCGCCGGTGGGCTCGTCGGCGAAGAGCACCCGAGGCTCGGTCACCAGCGCCCGAGCCGTGGCGCAGCGCTGCTGCTGGCCCCCGGACATCTCACCCGGCCGAACATCGGCCACCTCGGCCACCCCGAACCGTTCCAGCCAGGTGAACGCCGCCGTCCGTGCCTCTCGCCGCCCCGTGCCGGCGAGGAGCAGGGGCAGGGCGACGTTCTCGGCGGCGGTCAGCTCGGCCACCAACTGACCGAACTGGAACAGCACCCCGAACTCGGTGCGCCGCAGCCGGGACCGGGCCGCCTCCGACCAGGTGTCGATGCGGTGCCCACGCCAGGTGACCTCGCCGGCGTCCGGCCGGAGAATCCCGGCCAGGCAGTGCAGCAGCGTCGACTTGCCGCAGCCGCTCGGCCCGGTCACGGCGACGATCTCGCCCTCGGCCACGTCGAGCGTCACGCCGCGCAGTGCGGGCGTCGGGCCGTACGCCCGAACCACCCCGCGAGCCTGGAGTTGCGTCACGGATGCACCTCCCGGTGCCAGTCGGCGACCCGGCCCAGGGTGGCGTGCAGCCACCGCAGATCCGCGTCGAGGTGGGCGATCGCGAAATCGGCAGCGACCACATCGCTGAGGGTGGCGGCCTGATCGGCCTTGACCGCTGTCAACTCCCGCAGCCGCGCGGTGTGCGCGGCCCGCTGGGCGATCAGGTACGAACGGGCCCGGTCGACGTCGGCGACCAGGAGCGCCACCACGACCTTGGCGAAGAGTGTGCTGGCCACGTACGGCATGGGTGCTTCCACAGTGGACAACCACTGGTCCAGCGTGACCCGCCCCTGGTCGGTCAGCGCGTACGCGGTGCGATCTGGCCCGCCCACCCGGTCCTGGGCGGCGGCAGCCACCAGCCCGTCGCGTTCGAGTCGACCGAGAGTGGCGTAGACCTGCCCGAAGGCCAGCGGTCGAGCCCGCGGCAGCCGCTCGTCGTGCGCACGCTTCAGCTCATACCCGTGCCGGCTGCCCCCTGCGAGCAACCCGAGCAGGACATGCGGCGTAGACACCCAGCCAACTATTCACCCAGCGAATACCCAAGTCAACAACCCCAACCCCGCCCCCGCCCCAACCCCGCCCCCACCCCTGCCTCCACCCCTGCCCCACCCCGCCCCCACCTGGTTGATCAAGAGGTTTGCGTCACCAACGTGCCGGAACCTGACGCAAACCTCTTGATCAACCAGGTGGGCGGAAGGCCTTGGGGGTGGGGGTGGGGGTGGGGGTGAGGGCCGGAGGGGTGGGGGTTAGGGGGTTTGGGGCCAGGTGGGGGTGCGGCCGGTTTGGGTCAGGAGGTGGGCCAGGTCGTGGGCCAGATTGGGGGGCAGGTTGGGGGTGGGGTTGGGGGGCAGGTTGGGGGTTGGGGTGGGTAGGGGGTCGGCGAAGACGCCCATCTTGCGGGCGGTGGGACCCAACTGCTCCACCAGCGCATGCAACTCGGCCACCGCCTCCGGGGCTGGGTGGTACGGCTGGCCGGTGGCCACCGCGAGATCCCAGCCGTGCACTGTCAGGTCCAGCAGGGCCATGCCGCCGATGACGGGCTGCGGCATCCCCATGCCCGGCGACACGCCCTCCAGGGTGGACGGATCCGACCAGGCGGTCACCAACCGGCCGGTCTCCACCTCGAAGCGGTCTCGCCAGCCGTCGCCCAGGTGGTCGGGCTTCTCGGCCCACTCCACCTGCCGCTTCTCGGCCAGGTCCTGAAAGTTGACCACCACCTGGAAGAGGTGGTTGAGCAGATCACGGACCAGGTAATCGCTGCACGGGGTGGGCAGGTCCAGCTGGTCGTCGGAGACACCCCGTACGACATCGACGGTTCGCGGCGCGGCGGCCGCCAGCAGCTCGCTAGTCTGAGTGGACATAGGGCCAGCGTATGAGGGTGGTCTTGAACAAATGCGACAGCGACCGCGTGGCGACAGCCGGGGCATTCTCGACCCCGGGCGTCTGCTGCGCGAGATGCGCTTCCGCCGACACCTGCCGGCGGAGTCGCTGCGTCAGTGGGTCGAGCACTACTGGTTGATCGACTGGGCGTTGAGCGCGCCGTTCGAACAGCGGGTCGTGCCGCACCCGGCGGTGAACGTGGTGTTCCGACGGAACGACGACGGGCCCGAGTCCGGCGAGGTGGCCGGGGTGGGCCGCGACCTGTTCCGGATCACGCTCAACGGCACCGGCCGGGTGTCCGGGGTGCAGTTCCGCCCCGGCGGCTTCCACCCGTTCTGGCGCCGCCCGGTCAGTGAGCTGACCGGCCGTAGGGTGCCGCTGCCCACCGGCCGGCTGACCCTCCCGGACGTCCCGGTGAGCGCCGGCACGCCTCCGGGAGCGCCCACCTCGGCGGCCGGCGACGACGAGCGCTGCCGGGCGCTGGACACCCTCCTCACCGCCTGGCAGCCGAAGCCGGACCCGATGGCCGAGGAGGCCGTCCGACTGGCCGAGGCGATCCGTACCGACCGGACGGTGCTGCGCGTCGACGACTTCGCCGCGCGGCACGACGTTCCGGTCCGCCGGTTGCAGCGGCTCTTCCTGGAGTACGTGGGGGTCGGGCCGAAGTGGGTGATCCGCCGCTACCGACTCCAGGAGGCTGTCGAACAGGCCGCCGGTGGCCCGCTGAGCTGGGCTGACCTCGCCGCCGACCTCGGCTACAGCGACCAGGCCCACCTGGTCCGTGACTTCACCGCCGTGGCCGGGGTGTCCCCCGCCGCGTACGCCCGCTCAGTTGGCTGAGGAGAGCTGACAGATCAGCGACGCCGCAGGACGACAACTGCGACGTCGTCCTGGATCTCCGGTGGGGCCAGTTCCACCAGCAGTCGGGCGCAGAACCGGTCCAGGTCACCGTCGACAGTCGCGGCGACGCTGGCCAGCGCGGCGAGCCCTTCGTCGATGGTGGCGTCCCGCCGCTCGATCAGCCCATCGGTGTAGAAGACCAGCGTGGCGCCGGCCGGCACCACGAACTCCAGGTCGTCCGGGCGCGGGGCGCGGACGCCGAGCAGCGGAGCGGAGTGCTGCACGAACTCGACCTTGCCGTCGATGATCATCAGCGGCGGAAGGTGCCCGGCACTGGCCAACCGGACCCGTCCGGTCGGCGGGTGCATCAGCAGTACGCAGAGCGTCGCCAACTCGTTCGGCAGCAGGGTCCGCATCAGCTCGTTGACCCGGTGCAGGATCTCGCCGGGCTGGTGGCCCTCGACCGCGTACGCCCGCACCGCGTGCCGCAGCTCGGCCATCACTGTCGCCGCGTGCAGTGAGTGGCCGGCGACGTCCCCGATCGCGAGCAGCAGGTGCCCGTCGAGCATCACCAGCTCGTAGAAGTCGCCGCCCACCTCGGTCTGCGCGCTGGCCGGCTCGTAGCGCACCGCGAGGTCCAGGCCAGCCACTGTGGGCAGCCCACGCGGGAGCAGGCTGCGTTGGAGGGTGACAGCGATCCGGTGCTCCTCGTCGAACGAGCGCTGCCCCTCCACGGCCGCCGCCACCGCCTGAGCCAACTGCTTGAGCACCGGGGTCCGTGCGGTCTGGGTGGCGGTCGGGACCACCACGTACAGCGGAGCCCGGTCCTCGCGCAGTCGGGCGGCGGCGACTGTCACCGTGTCGTCCGCCGGCCAGTCGACGAGCGCCCAGTTCGCTGGGGTCTCCACCCGGACCGTGGCACCGGTGGGCACACCGGTGTCGTCGACGACCCAGGGCACCACGGTGGCCACCGCGCCGGGACCGGCGCAGACACCCGCGAGGCAGTCGCCGTCGAAGGTTTCGGCGATCACCGCGGCCGGGCTCTTGAAGATCTGCGCGGCGCCCTCGGCTGCGGCCTCCAGCAGGCGCGCGAAGGTCGGCGCCGCGTGCACAGCGACTGTCGTGTCGGCCAACCCGAGCAGCCGCTCGGCGAGCAGTTCGGCGCGCTGGCGGGCCTGGTAGTAGCGCAGCACCGCCCGGGTGGTGGCGATCAGCTCCTCGGGCTCGATCGGCTCGGTCAGGTACGCGTCGGCACCCCGGGTCAGCCCCTGGGCGCGGTCGGCCACGTCCACGGCGTGCGCCGACACGTGGATCACCGGCATCGCCGGGTGCCGCGCCTTGATCTGTTCGCAGACCTCGTAGCCGCTCAGGTCGGGCAGCCGGACGTCGAGGACCACCAGGTCGATCCGGTCCACCTCGACCCGAGCCAACGCCTCGGCGCCGTTCTCGGCCTCCAGCACCGTGAACCCGGAACGGGTCAACCAGCTGACCAGCAGGTAACGCTTGGTACGACTGTCGTCGACCACCAGGATGGTTGTCGGCATGCCGTCCACGCCGTCACGCCCCGCCGACGGGTAGGGAGACGGTGAATGTGCTGCCTTCGCCGGCCGCGCTGGTCAGCTCCAGTGACCCGCCGAGCAGCGTCACCAACCGCCGGGCGTACGGCAGACCGAGGCCGGTGCCGCCGACCCGGGTGGCACCGGGGATCTGGTAGAACTCCTCGAAGATCCGGTCGTGCAGCTCGGGAGCGATGCCCGGCCCGGTGTCGCGGACCTCGAACTGCCAACGGTCGCCGTGTTGGCTGGCCCGCAGGCGCACCTCGCCGCGCTCGGTGAACTTCAACCCGTTGTGCAGCAGGTTGCGCAGCACCTGGCCGAGCAGCACCTCGTCGGTGCGCAGCAGGGCCGGCGCGGCCGGCTCCTCCACTACCAACTCCACCTCGGGGCGGCTGGCCAGCGCGCGCAGCGTGCCGCGCAGTTGACCGAAGACCGGCCGCAGGTCGACCTCGGCCAGCTCCGGCTCGATCCGGCCGGACTCCGCCTTGGCCAGGTCGAGGAGTTCGTTTACCAGGTTGAGCAGGTCCGCCGCCGACGAGCGGATCAGATCGATCTGGCGGCCCTGCTCGTCGGTGAGCGGGTCGGAGGCGGAGTCGGTGAGCAGCCGCCCCAGGCCGATGATCGCGGTGACCGGGGCGCGCAGCTCATGGCTCACATTGGCCAGGAACCGGCTCTTCGACTCACTGGCCGCACGGAGTTGGGCCGACTTCTCGTCCAGCTCGGCGTAGAGGGCGACGACGCCACGGTTGGTCTCCTCCAACTCCTCGGTGAGCTGGTTGTAGAGCGCCAGCACGCCGCGGTTGGTCTCGGCCAGCTCCTCGTTCAGCACGGCCAGCTCGTCGCGCTGACTGCGCACCTCGTCGAGTGCGGCGATGAGCTGCCCGTTCTGCACTGTCAACTCGTCCAGCGCACTGGCCGGCGCGGTGCGGCCGAGTTCGGTACGGAACTCGGCCAGCCGCTCCGGGGTCGGCGTCGGCGCGTTGGCCGGGACTCGTCGGGACATCCGTACGACCGTAACCCCCTCGACGGTCGACACGCTCAGTGTGTCGACCAGTCGGGACACCGCGCCGGACTGCGGTTGGTAGCGATCGTCGGGCAGCGGGGACACCGGGGCCAGGTCGGCGCGCAGGTGGAAGCGGCCGTCGGCACCCGCGTCGACGTGGAAGGAGACATCGGCACCGCCGACTGTCCGCAGCAGATCCCGGGCGACCTCGCTGAGCGCGGTGGCGATCCGCACCTGGTCCTGGTGTTCGAGGCCGACCACAGCGGCCACCTCGCGCCCCCGCTGACGGATCACGAAGATGTCCTGCTCGACCCGCAGCGCCATCTGGAGCAGCGGCAGCGCTGCCGGCTCTCCGCTCACGCCCACGACCTCGCGACCAGTACGCAGGCGTCGTCACGTCGTACACCGGCGTCCCGGAGCAGGGTCGCCGCCATGATCAGCGGGGATCGCTCCGCCAGGCCCGGGTAGTCGGTCATCCGCCACCGGTCGACCACCCCGTCGCTGTGCATCACCAGCCGGGCGCCGGGACCGAACGGGTAGTCGTACTCCCGGATCGTCGGCCGTTGGTGGCCGGCGATGCCGGGCAGCGACACCAGCCCTCGACGGCGGCCGTCACCCTCGACGACCACGCCGGCGATGTTGCCCAGGCCGGCGTAGTGCAGCACGCCGGCCTCCGGCATCAGCTCGCCGACGGCGAGCGCGGCGCCCCGGGTGTGCGACATGCTCCGGTGCAGGTGACCGACCACCATCGCCGGTGGGCCGGCCGGGGCGTCGCGGAACGCGGCCAGCGCCGCCTCGGTGGCGGCTCCGGCCAGCGGGCCGTGCCCCAACCCGTCGCTCACCAGCACCTGGTGCCGCCCGTCGACGACCCGCACGGCGTAGCCGTCGCCGCTGATCGTCTCGCCGGTCAGCGGTCGGGTGAGAGCGCCGGCCCAGGACGGCCGAGCCGGCTCGGCCGGCCAGACCTGCACGGCGAGGACGGTGCCCCGGCCCGGCAGCGAGTATCCGTCGAACCAGCTGGCCTGCCGGACGATGGCGCCCAGACCGATGCCGAGTGTGCCGGTGGTGGAGTGCCCGTCCTGGGACGAGACGGTCAGGTCGGCCATGCCGGGCCCGGAGTCGATTGCCACCAACTCCACCCCGGCCTGCCCGGCGCGGCGTACCGGCCGGAGCAGCAGGACACCGTCGTCGGCGTGCTTCACCAGGTTGCTGGTCAGCTCGGCGGCGACGATGGCCAGGTCGGCGATGCGCGCCTCGCCCATCTCCACCTGCGCGCCGAGACGTTCGGCGGCACGCCGGACGGCACTCGCCGCGCTGCTGGCCTCCACCCGGAACCAGATGCCACTGTCGGTGACCGCGTCGGCGTTCACCTGGACCACTTGGTGACCGTGATCCGCGTACCGGTCTCCGCTGACGTCTCGATCTCGAACTCGTCGACCAGGCGTCGTGATCCACTGAGCCCGAGGCCGAGGCCACCGCCGCTGGTGTAGCCGTCGGTCATCGCCAGGTTCAGGTCGGCGATGCCCGGCCCGGAGTCGGCGAACACGATCTGCACGCCCTTGCGTCGGCCGTTGTCCACGACAGTCACCTCGACCGAACCGCCGCCGCCGTACACCAGGGTGTTGCGGGCCAACTCGCTCGCAGCGGTGACCACCTTGGTCTGGTCGACGAGGGACAGCTTGCTGGCCACCGCCACGGCGCGGACCAGCTGCCGGACGCGCACCACGTCCTCATCGCTGCGGACCGACTGCGCCTGTGGCTGGCCCAGGTCGATGCCCGCGGTCACGGCGTGGCCGTCTCGGCGTCCGGATCGTCGTCGAGCTGGTAGTCGAGCTCGTCGGCGTGGGCCGCCGCGATCAGCTCCATGCCACGCTCCACGTTCAGCGCGGTACGGATGCCGTTCAGCGACAGCCCGAGTTCGACAAGGGTGATGGCGACAGCCGGACGCATGCCGACCACCACCGTCTCCGCGTCCAGCACCTTGGAGATCGACGCGATGGTGGAGAGCATCCGCCCGACGAAGGAGTCGACGATGTCCAGTGCCGTGATGTCGATGATGACGCCGTGGCAGCCGGTCGCGACGATCCGCTCGGCCAGGTCCTCCTGGAGCGCGACCGCCGTCTGGTCGGACATGTCGAGCTGAATCGAGACGAGCAGGATGTCCCCGATCTTGAGGATCGGCACCCTCTCCATCAGGCGTCCCGACGCGGCTGGCGGCGAGCGGTCTCCACCCCGTTGAGCCGCAGCACGTGGCGCAGCGCGTCGGCGAGGCTCGCCTTGGTGGCGATGTCGCCGAACTCGATGCCGAGCGCCACGATGGTCTGCGCGATCTGCGGACGGATGCCGGAGATGATGCAGTCGGCGCCCATCAGCCGGGCGGCCACGACGGTCTTCAGGATGTGCTGGGCGACCTGGGTGTCCACCGCCGGCACGCCGGTGATGTCGATGATCGCGTACGGCGAGCTGGTGTCGACAAGGGTCTGGAGCAGCCGCTCCATGACGACCTGGGCCCGGGCCGAGTCCAGGGTGCCGACCAGCGGCACGGCGACGACGCCCTCCCAGAGCTTGACCACCGGCGTGGAGAGCTCGAGCAGCTGCTCGGCCTGATCGGCGATCAGGCTCTCCCGGGTGCGAACGAAGCTCTCGAACGTGAACAGGCCCATCTCGTCGACCAGCTTCGAGAAGGCGACGAAGTCCTGGAGCGCTTTCGGGCCGCCGGTCTCCTGCACCAGCTCGGCCAGCACGTCCTTCAGCGCGAAGATGCTGATCGTGGTCTCGGTGGCGGAGAAACCCTGCCGGGCCCGGCCACGGGACAGCTCGGAGAGCGCGGCGCGCAGCTCGGCAGCGCCGTCGGCGGCCAGGTCGATGGTGCCCTGCTGGCCGGTGGCGACGATGGCGCGGTGCAGGTCCTGGACCTGTCGGCGCAGCTCCGCCTGGCTCAGCCGGCCTCGCAACGAACTGGTGACGATCTCGGTCCACCGAGTCGTGACCCGTTCGTCCTGCCCGCTCAGCAGCGCGGCGAGCCGACCACTTTCTTCGGTGCTCAACGCCATTTCGAACCCCCTTGACCTGGACCGGGCGGACTCTATCACCGGGGTCTGATCAACTACTTGCCCCGTAGCAACGGAATGACGATGGCCACCGGATCACGGCTCCCGTTCTACCTCTGACCATGGTCGTGGGATACCGTTCCCCCGATAACAGGAGGTCTGGCGAATGTCGTTGACGGTGCACACGGAACAACGCGGCGACGTGGTCGTCGTGGCGGTCGCGGGCGAGCTGGACATGGCCACCGCACCGCAGCTTCAGGACCAGATCACCGACCTGCTCGACAAGGGCCGCAACCGGCTGGTGTTCGACCTGGCAGACGTCTCGTTCTGCGACTCGACCGGTCTGTCGGTCTTCGTCCGCGCCAAGAACAGCTGCGACGAGGCTGGCGGCGTGGTCCGGCTGGCCGCCCCGCAGCGCGGCGTGCTGCGCATCCTCGAGGTGAGCGGGCTGGTCGAGGTGCTGCACACCTACCCGACGGTGGATGAGGCAGTCGCCGGCGAACCGACGCCGGCTTCCTCCTGACCGTCAGCGTGCGTCACTCGTCCTCGACGTAACGAGGACGAGCGATCGCCATGCCCGCCGTCGTCTGCACGGCCAGGGCGCCCAACAGGAACCCGATCGGCGCGGTCCAGCCGCCGGTGGCCTCGTAGAGGATGCCGACCATCAGCGGGCCGAGGGCGGCGATCACGTACCCGGTGCTCTGCGCGAACGCGGAGAGCGCGACAGTGCCCTCGGCGGTTCGGGCGCGAAGGCCGATGGCGGTCAGGATCATCGGGAACGCGCCCTGACCGATCGCCAGCAGGGCGACCCAGAGCAGCGCGGCACCGTGCGGTGCGAACGCCAACCCCAGGTAGGCCAGCGCCGACGCGGTGGTCAGCCCGAGCACCAGCGGTCGCAGGCTGCCGAGCCGACCGGCCAGGGTGGGCATCAGCAGCGCGATCGGCACGCCGAGCGCGGTCACCCCGGCGAGCAGCAGCCCAGCCGACTCCGGCTGGTAACCGGCGTCGCGGAACAGTTGGGCCAGCCAGCCCATGATCGCGTACCCACTGAGCGACTGCGCCCCGAAGTAGACGGCCATCGCCCAGCCGAGCCGGGTCCGCGCCGGCCGGACCCGCACCGGCGTGGCGACGACCGCCGTCGGGGTCGCCCGCCGCGCCGCGGCGCGGGTCCGCAGTGCCAGCGGCACCCACGGGAGTACGGCCACCGCTGCCATCGCGGCCCAGACGCCGAGCCCGGCCCGCCACGACCCGAAGGCGTGCGCGATCGGCACCGCGGAGGCGGCGGCCACAGTCGTGCCCACTGTCAACGCCATCGTGTACGCCCCGGTGACCAGGCCGGTGCGGTGCGGGAAGTGCTGCTTGACCAGCATCGGCAGCAGGATGTTGGCGACCGCGATGCCGGACAGCGCCAGCGCGCTGGTGAGTACGAAGATCAAGGCCGAGTCGGTGACGACCCGGAGTACCTGGCCCACGGCGAGGGCGAACATGGCGACCACCAGCACCCGGGCCGGTGCCACCCGGCGGACCAGCCACGGGGTGAGCGCGCCGAGGCCGGCGAACGCGATGGTCGGCAGGGTGGTGACCAGGCCGGCGGTGACGCCGGAGAGGCCCAGCCCGTCGCGGACCTCGTCGAGCAGCGCCCCGAGGCTCGTCACCACTGCGCGCAGGTTGAGCGCGACCAGCAGCATCCCGACCAGCACCAGCGCGCCACCGGTCGCCGGGTGCGTCCGCCGGCCGGTGCCGGGGTCCCGCGTCGGGCGAGGGTCGACGGCGACGGGGGCGGGCAGCGGCGGAGCGGCGGTTGGTGGCGGGGTCATGACCTCTAACCTACAATCATGGGATGAATTTGGGACCGGTGATGTAACCAGTGCCACCGTCTGTTGATTTCCCCTCCGCGCCGCCGGCGCCCCCCAGCGGCCAGCCAGCCGTGCCGCCCCACAGCCAGCCAGCCGTGCCGCCTCGCGGCCACCGGGTCCGGCAGACCACCGAGCAGCTCCGCGCCCGGATCCTGGGCGGCGAATGGCCCGTCGGCGGGCGCATCCCCACCGAGCCACAACTGGTCGCCGCGCTGGGCGTCGGGCGCAACACGGTCCGCGAGGCGGTCCGCGCCCTGGTGCACGCCGGGGTGCTGGAGTGCCGGCAGGGCTCCGGCACCTACGTGGTGTCCACCGACGAACTGGCACCGGTGGTCGCCCGCCGACTCGGCGACGACCGGATGACCGAGGTCATCGAGGTACGCCGCGCCTTCGAGGTGGAGGCCGCCCGGCTCGCCGCGTTGCGGCGTACCCCGGAGGACCTGGCGGCGCTCGACGGCGCGCTCGCCCAGCGCGAGGCCGCCTGGCACGGCGGCCGGGTCGACGCGTTCGTCGAGGCCGACGCGGCACTGCACACGGCGGTGGTCGCCGCCGCGCACAACGCCATGCTCGCCGAGCTGTACGCCTCGGTGGGCACCGCCCTGCGCAGCACTGTCGCCCAGGCCATGGGCGGGGAGCTCACCCCCGAGCGCTACGTCGATCACACCCGACTGGTCGAGGCCATCCGGGCCGGCGATCCCGGCCGGGCGGCGCTCGAAGCCGGCGCTTTTCTGGAACCCGCCGAACGGGCATAGGTTGTGCCCGACAGAAAAGCGGACACCTCGGGAGTACGAATGCTCAAGGGCTTCAAAGACTTCATCATGCGCGGCAACGTCGTCGACCTGGCGGTCGGTGTCGTCATCGGCGCCGCGTTCACGGGCGTGGTCACCCAGCTCACCAAGTCGTTCCTCGACCCGCTGATCCGGGTCTTCGTGCTGCTCATCACCGGTAGCGACAAGGGCCTGGCCGGCACGGCACCCAGCTTTCGCGGCATCTCGTTCGACTGGATCGCCTTCGTCAACGCGGTAATCACCTTCCTGCTGACCGCGCTGGCGCTCTACTTCCTTGTCGTCTACCCGATGAACCGGCTGGCCGAGCGGCGCAAGCGGGGCGAGGAGCCGCCGCCCTCGGCGCCGAGCGAGGAGGTCAAGCTGCTCACCGAGATCCGGGACGCCCTGGTCTCCGCCGGCCACACCACCCCCGGCCAGCAGCGTGGGGCGCTGGACGACGTGCTGGGCCGCCGCCCCGAGCCGCCGACGCAGCGCTGACCCGAACGGATGCACATCGGCCCCTGCGGGATTCCCGCAGGGGCCGCACCTTCTCGTACGTGTGTTCGATAGAGTCCCGCCATGGAGCAGCGAAAGCACTGGTGGAACGGGAAGTGGGGGCGGCTGGCCCGGCGGGACGTCTTCCTGCGGGTGGACGCCGACCGGTGGCACGTCGAGCAGCGGGCCGGCGGCGCCGAGGGCATCTCCCGTTTCTACGAGTACGGCAGTGCGGACGAGGCCGAGGACACCGTCCGGGCGCTGCTCGACGGCCCGGACACCTGGCGGGAGCTGTCCCCCCGCCCGCCCGGCGGCTGGACCCTCCCGAACAGCTGAGTGGGCGGGTGCAGCAGACAGTGCGGGGGCCCTTCGTCCGCCACCGTGGCTCCGCCTCCCGGTGGCGGTACTGCTCTTTACGGTGATGACTCTGAGGCATATTGATGCCACACAGTCATCACGCTCTCCGGCCCATCGCCTCGAACCACTGCCACTACCCCATCGGCGAGCGGGCCAAGCGACGCGCGCCAGCGAAGCGGCGGCGCCTGCGAGCGACGGCGTTTAGCGGCGCGCCGCCCTGGGAACCGCAGCGGGATGGACCAGCAGGACGAGCAGCAGGCGACCATCTCGCGGATCACCACCGGGATGCCGGTGATCGACTCAGCTGGCACGGAGGTCGGCACCGTGGACCTCGTCCAGCGGGGTGACCCGAACGCGGTGACAGTCCAGACACCGACCGCCGACCCGGGCAGCAGCTTGGACGAGCTGATCGAGGCGACCGCGGTCGAGGAGCCGGACGTTCCGGCCGATCTGGCGGCGCGGCTGCTGCACAGCGGCTATCTGAAGGTCTCGACCGACCTGACCCGCACCGGCGCGGTCTACGTACCGGCCGACCGGATCGGGTCGGTGGCCGACGGCCGGGTCTTGCTGGCCGTCGGGGTGGCCGAACTGCCGCCCGAGGAGTGACCCAGCCGCCCTTCCCGCGCGGCGGGGATGGGCTGGTCCGGCCCGGCAGGGGCGGGTTGGCGGCGGTGGAAGAGCAGCAGCATCAGGCAGCCCGCGACCAGGCCCCAGAACGCGCCGCCCACGCCGATCAGCGTCACCCCGGACGCGGTCACCACGAAGGTGACCACGGCTGCCTCCCGGGTCGCCGGGTCGGTCACCGCCGAAGCGAGCGCGGTGGCGAGGGCGCCCAGTAGCGCCAGCCCGGCGACCACCTCGATGAGGATCGGTGGGGCGACCGCCACCAGCGTGGTGGCCACGCCAGCGCCGAGGCCGAGCACGGCCAGCCCAGCGCCTGCGGTGACCGAGGCGATCCATCGGCGCTCCGGGTCGGGGTGCGCGTCGGGACCGGCGGCCAGCGCGGCGGTGATCGCCGCGAGGTTCACCGCGTGCCCGCCGGCCGGGGCGGCGAGCAGACTGGCCAGGCCGGTGGTCCGCAGCGCGGCGCCGAACGGCGGCCGGTAGCCGTAGCCGACCAGCACGGCCATGCCGGGTACGTTCTGCGCGGCCATGGTGACCAGGAACAGCGGCAGGGCCAGACCGACCAGTGCTGACGCGTTCCAGGCCGGCGCGGTCAGCGTGACCGACGGGATCAGCGCGGCACCGGTCAGGCCGGTCGGCGGTGCGGTCAGTGCGATCGCCGCCACGGCCACCACCAGCGCACCTGGCACTGCCCAGCGTCGGGCGAACCGGTGCAGCAGCAGCCAACCGACCACCACCGATCCGGCCACCACCGGCAGCTCGACCAGCGCGCGGACCGGGGCGGTGCACAGCGGCAGCAGTACCCCGGCGAGCATCGCGCCGGCCACCGGCTTGGGGATGGCGGCCACCGCACGGCCGAGCGGTGGGAACAACCCGGCCGCGACGATCAGCACACCGGAGACGAGGAAGGCGCCCACCGCCACCGGCCATCCGCCCGGCGGCGGACCGGTCGCCACCAGCAGCGCCGCGCCCGGAGTGGACCAGGCCACGCTCATCGGTATCCGGTACCGCAAGCCCAGCCAGGCGGCGGCGAGCCCACTCGCCACGCAGAGAGCGAGCAGGCCGGAGGCGGCCTGCGCGTCCGACGCGCCCGCCGCTCGGAGCCCGGCCAGCACGACTGTGAACGAGCTGGCGAAGCCGACCAGCGCGGTCACCACCCCCGCCAGCACCGGTTGCACGCGACCGGACACTCCACCCTCCCGACTGTTCCGTTTACGGAACGGAAGCGTGTAGCACGATAGCCGGGTGCCGCACCCACCACCAGCCCCGCGCCCGGGCCTCGACGTGGATCCCGCCGTCGTCGGGCGCCGGGTCCGTGCCCTGCGCGAGGAGCAGGGGATCTCGCTGTCCACACTCGCCCGGCTCGCCGGTGTCGGAAAGGCCACCCTCTCCGGCCTGGAGCACGGCACCCGCAACCCGACCCTGGAGACGCTCTGGGCGGTCACCGCGCAGCTCGGCGTACCGCTGACGGCCGTACTGGCGGAGCCGGCCGCCGGGCCCACCGTGCACGGCACCGCCGTCACCGCCACCCTGCTGGAGGTCTTCACCGACACCGACGCGACCTACGAGCTGTACCGGATGCGGGTCGCGCCCGGCCCCGGGCAGCTCTCCCCCGCCCACCCGGCGGGGGTGACCGAGCACGTCACCGTGTTCGCCGGGGTGCTGCGCGCCGGGCCGGCCGACGCACCGCTGACCGCCCCGGCCGGCGGTCACCTCCGCTGGGTGTCGGACGTGCCACACAGCTACGCGGCGGTGGGTGACGACGAGGTCGCCGCGAGCCTGCTGCTGCGCTATCCGCGCCGCGGAGACCCCGCCGAACGGTCACGGACCGTCGACCCCGTCGACGAAAATCGCAATCATTTCTCGACCTAGGTAGGAGGCGTAGAGACGAATGCGGGTTGTTCTTGGCAAGCTTGTCCCCATGACGCTGATCCTCCGCTCGGTCATCCTCAACGACATCGGCTTGGTGCGCACCAACAACGAGGACTCCGCCCTCGCCGGTGACCGCCTGATCGCCGTCGCCGACGGCATGGGCGGGCTGCCTGCGGGCGAGGTGGCGAGCGAGATCGTGATCCGGATTTTGGACGAGCTGGCTCCGCCCACCGACCCCGACGGCGCCGCCGACGCGCTGCGTGCCGTGGTCAGCACCGCCAACCAGCGCATCCACGCCGCCATCACCGTCGACCCGAGCCGGGACGGCATGGGTACGACGCTCACGGCGGCGCTGCTGGCCGGGGAGACGCTGGTGCTGGCCCAGGTGGGCGACTCCCGCTGCTACCTGCTGCGCGAGGGGGAGCTGACCCAGCTCACCCGGGACGACACGTTCGTACAGGCGCTCGTCGATCAGGGCACCCTCTCTCCCGAGCAGGCCCGCCACCACCCGCAGCGGTCCCTGGTGACCCGGGCCGTGCAGGGCGCCGACACCCCACCCGCGGTCGGGGTGCTCACAGTGGTCCCCGGTGACCGGCTGCTGCTGTGCAGCGACGGGCTCTCCGACTACGTCGAGGACGAGGCCATCGCCGCCGCCCTGGGCATGTACGCCGACCGCCAGCAGTGCGGCGAGCAGTTGGTGAAGCTGGCCCACCACGCCGGCGCGCCGGACAACGTCACAGTCGTGGTCTCCGACGTCGTCGCCCGCTGACCCGTACGGCTCGCTCGGCGGCTCACCCGGACCGACTGGTTCGGGCTCCGCTGCCACAGTAGGTGGTTGTGCCATCTAGCTAGCGCCGCTACTGTCCGACGCGTGGATTCCGACCGGCGTGGGCAGTGGCTGCGGGGGGTGCTCGACATCTGCGTCCTGGCCCTGCTGTCCAACGGCGAGTCCTACGGCTACCAGCTCGCCCAGGCGCTCGACGCGGCGGGCGTCGGGCCGATCCAGGGCGGCACGCTCTACCCCGTGCTGCTGCGCCTACAGAAGACCGGCCTGGTGACCGCGCAGTGGCGGGAGGGCAGCGCCGGGCCAGCCCGCAAGTACTACCGGCTCACCGACGACGGGCACGCGGCACTCCGCGCCGGCGGCAGCGCCTGGCTCACCTTCGTCCGGCCGGTGAACGACATCGTCACGAAGGGGGTCAGCCGGTGAACGCCGACGATTGGCTGCGTACGCTCACAGCCGAGCTGCACCAGCGCCGGGTCGCGGCGGACGCCGCACGGCACGTGGTCGCCGAGGCCGCCACGCACCTACGCGAGGGCGGCGGCGACCCCTGGGTCGTCTTCGGCCCACCCCAGCAGTACGCGGGTGCCGTCGTGGAGAGCATCGGCACCGCGCCCGGACCGCGCCCCGGCCCGGTCCGGTTGCACGCCGCGGGCATCACCAAGCGGTACGGACGGCGAACCGTGCTGCGCGACGCCACGCTGACCGTCCGGGCCGGACAGATCGCCGCAGTCGTCGGCGCGAACGGCTGCGGCAAGAGCACCTTCCTCCGGATCTGCGCCGGCCTCATGTCACCGGACGCCGGTGAGGTGACCGTCTCCGGGCGGCTCGGCTACTGCCCGCAGTCCGGCGGCACCTCCGACTTCCTGCTCGCCGACGAGCACTTCGTGCTGATCGGCGCCGGCCAGGATGTGGCCCGGGGCCCGGCCCGCCGCGCCGGTCGGGCGGCGGCCCGGCAGCTCGGCTGGGAAGCGGGCGGCGACGTGCAGGCCCGCCACCTCTCCGGCGGCACCCGACAGAAGCTCAACCTGACCATGTCCACGCTCAGCGCCCCCGACGTGCTGCTGCTCGACGAGCCGTACCAGGGATTCGACCAGGGCACGTACGTCAACTTCTGGGACCAGCTCAGCAGGTTGCGCGACGCCGGCACCGCCATCGTCGTGGTGACCCACCTGCTCAACCAACTCGACCGGGTGGACATCGTGCTCGACCTGACCCCGGCACACGAGACCCTGCGGCACGCGCCCGGCATCCAGGGAGGCCGCCCGTGAACCGGCTCGTCACCGTCGCCGAGATGACACTGCGGGAGTTGCTGCGGCGTCGAGGCGTACTCCTGCTGTTGTTGTTGATGCCGTTGACCTTCTACCTGATCCGGCGGGACGCCTACCTCGGGCAGTCGGTTCGCTCGCTGCTGCTCGGCGTGGGCTGGGCGGTGAGCACCGCCGCGCTGTTCGCCACGACCGCGGCCCGCGAGTTGGAGCCGAGGCTGCGGCTGGCCGGCTACCGCCCACACCACCTCTACCTCGGTCGGATGCTCGGTCTGTGGACGGTGGGGCTGGTCATCTCCGTACCCTTCTTCCTGCTCCCGATGATCGACGGCGCGGACCTGCGGTACGGCGGCCTGGCGGCGGCGCTGCTCTGTTCCGTCGCGGTGGCGGCGCCGTTCGGGATGCTGATCGGTGCGCTGCTGCCCCGCGAGTTGGAGGGCACGCTGCTGCTGCTCACAGTGGTGACGGTGCAGATGCTGATCGACCCGGCCGGGTCCGGGGCGAGGTTGACGCCGTTCTGGTCGAGCCGGGAGATCGCCACCTGGACTGTCGACAACACCGACCAGGGCTATCTCTTCCGTGGCCTGCTGCACGGGCTCGTCGTCACCGCCCTGCTGACCCTGGGCGTGGCTGCGGTGGCCAGCGTCCGCCTGCGCCGCCGTCGCCACCTGCGGCACCTGCCGGTCGGCTGACCGCCGCACCGGCCGCGGATCGGGCCAATCCGGTTGCTGCGACCCGCGCGGCGGGTTGAGATAGGCGAATGACCATTCGCCGGGTGACCGACGACGACCGTCTCACCACCAGCTTCCCGCTGGCCGCGTACGCCTTCGAGTCCTCGCCGCTCAGCGCTGCCCGCACCGCCGAGTTCCGCGACTACCTGCCCTACAACCAGGGCAACCGGACGCTGATCGCCGAGGAGGACGGCACCACGTTGGCCGCCGTCTCGGCCATCCCGATGCGACAGAACCTGCGCGGGGTGGTGCTGCCGATGGCCGGTGTCGCCGGGGTGGCGACCCATCCGCTGGCCCGCCGGCAGGGGCACGTCCGGACGCTGCTGCACCAACTCCTCGACGAGATGCGCGACGAGGGCCACCCGCTCAGCGCGCTCTATCCGTTCCGGCCCAGCTTCTACGCCCGGTTCGGCTACGTCGGGCTGCCCAAGCCGCGCCGGGTCACCTTCACCCCGGCCAACCTGGGTTCGCTGCTCCGGGTGGACCTGCCCGGCGAGGTCGGCTGGGAACGCGTCGCCGCCGGCTATCCGGCGTGGCGGGCGTTCACCGAGCGCAACCTCCAGGAACGACACGGCTTCGCGATCTTCCCGGACCACCGGGCGGTCGGGATGCGTGACCGTGACGAGTACTGGCTGCTCACCGCCCGGGTCGGCGGGGAGGTCACCGGCGCGGTGACGTACCGGATCGACGAACACGGCGGCACGCTGCACGGCAACGAGCTGCTTGTCACCGACCCGCTCGCGCGGACGCTGCTGTTGCAGTTCTTCGCCCGGCACGTCGACCAGATCGAGCGGATCACCGTTCAGGTTCCGCCGGACGAGTTGCCCGAGCTGTGGATGACCGACCTGGACGTGCACGTCGAGGCCCGTACGGCAGTGCCGGGTTCGTCCGCGCCGATGGCCCGGCTGCTGTCGCTGGACGCGTTGAGCGGGCTGCCCGCCGGCCCGGGCCGGGTGCGGATCGAGCTGACCGGGGACCGCTGGCTGGCCGGCACCCACCTGCTCGACGGCACGACCGGAGCGCTGGAACTGGTCGACGACACCACCGGCCGCGCGCCGACCGCCACGCTCACCGCCGCCGGGCTCTCCGCCCTCGCGTACGGGGTGCTGGACCCGGCCGAGCTGCCGCTACGCGGTCTGGGTGAGGTGCCGGTGGACGCCGCCACGGAGCTGCGCGGCCTGTTCCCCCGCCGAGTGCCGTACCTCTTCGCCGACTTCTGAGCCCGGTTTGCCGCCGGGGCCCACCGCGTGGCGGGCGGCGCGCGGC